>JAJRVB010000003.1 GCA_024277515.1 Nitrospirota bacterium
CCTTACAAAGGGACTGGGTATGTGCGCCGGTTTTGATATATTAAATGTACGCGGGGCCACCGGATATATTGATACCAACTATATGGGAAAGGCGAATGCAGCCCTCAGGGCCCTGAAGAAATATGACATTCTGTATGTACATGTTGAGGCCCCTGATGAGGCGGGACATAATGGCAGCATAAAAGACAAGATACAGGCGATTGAAGATTTTGACAGGCAGGTGGTGGGAACTATCCTGGAGGGGCTCAGAAAATTCGATGCATACAGCGTACTTCTGATGCCTGATCACTATACGCCTATCAGCCTGAAGACACATACGGATGACCCCGTGCCGTTTGTAATATTCAGGAGTCATATGACAGGGAACAATAAGGCGGCTGCCCGTAAATATTCAGAATATATATGCAGAAGGAAGAATATCGCCGTATTTGACAGGGGATACCTTCTGATGGACTATTTTGTAAAGGGAAAATAAATATAACAATGTTTATATGACAGACCAAAAATGTTAAAATTCAAACTCTGTATTCTATATAAGGCGGTAACCTGACATTGGCCCTGATAGTGCAAAAATACGGCGGGACTTCCGTTGCTGACATTGAAAGGATAAAGGCGGTAGCTGAAAGGGCTGCGTCCACTGCAAGACAGGGGAATAAAGTGATCGTGGTCGTGTCCGCTATGGCCGGTGAGACGGACAAATTCACAAAATACGCTCATGAGATAACTGATATGCCTGATGAACGGGAAATGGATTTGCTCCTTTCTTCAGGGGAAAGAGTGACCAGCGCCCTCATGGCCATGGCGATTCAGCAGCTGGGGCTGAAATCCATGAGTTTTACCGGGAGACAGGTCGGCATTATGACTGACAGTTCGCACACAAAGGCCGTGATTGAAGAGATCGATGCAAGCCGGCTCAGGAAGGCCCTTGATGAAGGCAATATCCCGGTAGTCGCGGGTTTCCAGGGGATCAATGAATTTTCGGACGTGACGACACTTGGCCGGGGAGGATCGGACACTACTGCAGTCGCGATTGCCGCTGCCCTGTCAGCGGATGTCTGTGAAATATATACGGATGTTGTGGGAGTGTTTACCGCAGACCCGCGTATCGTTCCTGACGCAAGAAAAATGGAGCGGATATCGTATGATGAGATGCTGGAGATGGCGAGTCTCGGGGCAAAGGTCCTTAATGGACGTTCCGTTGAATTTGCCAAAAATTACAGTGTCCCCCTGGTAGTCCGTTCGAGTTTTAATCAAACTCCGGGAACACTCGTTACAATGGAGGATCGAGATATGGAAAAAACAATTATCACAGGAATTACTCATGATAAAAATCAGGCAAGGATCACGTTGATGAGAGTGCCTGACAGGCCGGGGATTGCGTCAACCATTTTTGAGGCCATTGCAGCCGCAAATATTAATGTTGATATGATAGTGCAGAATGTCAGCAGTGATGATAATGCAACGGACCTCTCCTTTACGGTATCAAAGGCGGACAGCAATAAGGCATCCGGAATTATCAGGAAAGTGTCTGATGAGTTTGGAGGCAAAGGTGTCAGCATGAATAGTGATGTAGCAAAGGTTTCAATTGTCGGTGTAGGCATGCAGTCGCATTTTGGAGTGGCTGCCAGGATGTTTGATACCCTTTCGAAGGCGGGCATAAATATCATGATGATCAGTACGTCCGAGATAAAGATATCATGCGTAGTTGATGTCAGCCGGATCGAGGAAGCGGTCAGGGCGCTTCATGATTCATTTAATCTTGATAAGTCTTAGACGACCTGAAATACTGGAGAAAATATATGCGTAAAATCAGGATATACGATACTACTCTGAGGGACGGCGCCCAGGCTGAGGATGTCTCGTTTTCAGTTGAAGACAAGCTGAGGATATTGTCCAAACTGGATGAATTCGGGATCCATTATATTGAAGGAGGATGGCCCGGAGCCAACCCCAGGGATGCGGAGTTTTTCAATCAGGCAAAAAAGATCACGCTCAGACATTCACGGCTCACTGCGTTTGGATCAACTCACAGGGCGTCATTGACAGCCGGCAGGGACCCTGGCATCAAAGAACTCCTTGCCGCAAAAACCGATGTTGTGACGATCTTCGGCAAGACCTGGGACTTTCATGTGAGAGAGGCCCTGCGGGTGTCCAAGCAGGCCAATCTGGACCTGATTTACAATACAATAGCCTATCTGAAAAAGAGGGTCCCTGAGGTGTTTTTTGATGCAGAACACTTTTTTGACGGATACAGGGCCAATCCTGAGTATGCCCGGAAGACCCTTGAAGCGGCTGCTTCAGCAGGGGCGGATTGTCTTGTACTGTGCGATACGAACGGCGGCACCATGCCGGGTGACATTGGCGGCATAGTCCATGACATGGCCCGGAGCTTTGACATAGCGGTCGGCATCCATGCTCACAATGACTCTGAGTGCGCGGTGGCCAACTCACTTATTGCCGTTGAAAAAGGCGCTTCACATGTTCAGGGTACGATCAACGGACTGGGTGAAAGGTGCGGCAATGCAAACCTGATTTCAGTCATTCCAGGCTTAAAGTTAAAGATGAAGTATTCATGTGTAACTGACGCTAAATTAAAGAAAATAAAAGATGTGTCAAGGTATGTGTCCGAGATAGCTAACCTGCGCCATTTCAAGAGGCAGCCATATGTGGGAGACAGTGCATTTGCGCATAAGGGAGGCATACATGTAAGCGCTATCCTGCGCCATCCAGAGACGTATGAACATATTCGTCCTGAACGGGTCGGGAATTACCAGAGGGTGCTGGTATCCGATCTTAGCGGAAAGAGTAATATTGTGAGAAAGATCAGGGATTTTAAATTAAAGATCGACCCTGATTCCCCGAGGGTGACGGAGGTCGTAAAAGACCTGAAACGTCTCGAAAACCAGGGCTTCCAGTTTGAGGGCGCTGAGGCGTCTCTTGAGCTTCTGATAAAAAAGACCTTTGGGCTGCACAGGAAATTCTTTGATCTCATCGGGTTCAGGGTTATTGTTGAAAAGAGGCGGGAGGGCGAAGAGCCTTTGAGTGAAGCCACTATAATGATACGGACTCCCCAGGGGGTGGAGCATACGGCCGCGGATGGTCATGGGCCTGTTAACGCGCTCGACAGGGCGCTGCGAAAGGCCCTCGAAAAATTTTATCCGCAGCTCAGGGACGTCTCGCTTATCGATTACAAGGTGCGTGTATTGACGGCCGGGAAGGGCACTGATACGAATGTACGGGTCCTGGTAGAGTCAGGAGACGGCAGGCACAAATGGGGGACGGTAGGCGTGTCAGAGAACATTATAGAAGCTTCATGGCAGGCGCTTGTGGACAGTATTGAATATAAATTGCTGAGAGGATGAAGTGAGAAAAATGACAAATGTCAAAGCTCAAATTTCAAATAGAAGCATAAGCTCAGGATTCAAATATTATTGCATTGAGACATTTGACATTCATTTGGCATTTGTTTTTTGACATTTGTCATTATATTTCTAAATTATGGTTGAAGAAACAGGCATAGTTAAGGCAATTGACGGGACCATGGCAACGGTCCTCGTACAAAAGAAAAGCGCTTGTGACGGCTGCACGGCACACGGGGCATGTGAATCGACAAAAGAGGGGATGGAGATAGAGGCCTTTAATGCGGTACACGCCCATGAAGGCCAGAAGGTAAAAGTACTGATGACGTCCGGGGAATATCTCAGGGGGACCATGCTGATATACGGGTTTCCTCTTGTGCTGTTTGTTGCAGGGGCCATACTCGGTAAAAATGCTGGAGATAAATACTTCACAGACATGAACTCGGACCTTATAGCCGCATTTTCCGGATTTGCCGCATTAATATTATCAATCCTCGGAATAAAAATATTAAGCAGAAAGCTGGAATCCAATACCAGGTTTCAGCCGGTTATTGAGGAAATAATAGAATGACAATTTGCGGGTCCGGAATTTATCACTACTAAACAGGGAGGGTTAACTTATGGGTTTAGATGTTCGGAAGATCAGAAATGTCGCAGTGATAGCTGGTGGTGGAGCCGGGAAGACATCACTTGTTGAGGCCGTTCTCTTTGATGCAAAGGCCACGGAAAGGATGGGGAATGTTGATGGAGGGAACACGGTAACAGACTTTGAGCCGGAGGAAATACAGCGCAAGCATTCAATATCATCAGCTACTGCATACTGTGACTGGAGCGGCCACAGAATAAACCTTATAGATACCCCGGGATTTATTAATTTTATAGAAGATACAAAATGCTGTCTAAGCGCCGTGGACGGTGCTGTTGTCATTGTCGGCGCCAGGGTAGGGGTAAAGCCGGAGACATGCAAGGTCTGGGAGTTTGCTGATCAGTATGATATCCAGAGGGTCCTTTTCATTAATAAAATGGAGAGGGAAAACGCCGACTTTCAGAATGCAGTGGGAGGCGCTGAAAAATCGTTCGGTGTCTCTACTATCGTCCTCAATATTCCGATGGGTGCCGCGGCCGGATTTGAAGGGGTAATAGACCTTTTGAAAATGAAGGCCGTAACTTTTAAGGACGGCGAACCGGCGGAAGGTGAAATCCCTGATTCATATCAGGCGGATGCCGCGGAATATCGCAAACAGCTGGTTGAAAAAGTGGCGGAGACTGATGATGACCTGCTTGAAAAATATCTCGAGGGGACCGATCTCACGGACGAGGAAATACATAACGGCATTATGCAGGGAGCTATGTCCAGGGCCTTTATTCCTGTAGTGTGCGGCTCTGCTGCGGCCAATATAGGGATCCAGCAGCTCCTTGATACGATAATCTTTTGTCTCCCCTCTCCATTGGCCAGGGCAGAGATCTGTCCTGTAAAGGGGAAAAATCCCGGGAATGATGAAGAGGTTGTCAGGAATCCCGTGGCGGATGATCCTGTTTCTCTCCGTGTTTTTAAGACAATCGCCGATCCGTTTGCGGGTAAGCTGACTATATTCAGGGTATATTCAGGAACATTAAAGTCAGACTCCAGCTTATATAATACGAGCCGTGATACCAAGGAGAAGATGGGCAACATGTTTTATCTGCTTGGGAAAAAACAGGTGCCGATCAGGGAGGCAGGCCCTGGAGAGATCGCAGCCGTTGCCAAGCTTAAGGAAGCCCAGACAGGCGATACACTGAGCGATCCCAAGGCCCCTGTGGTCTTTGAAAGGGTCAAGTTCGCCGATCCGATGATTTCCTATGCCATGGAGCCGAAATCAAGGGGAGATGAGGACAAGATCAGCATGGGTCTGCAGCGTCTGCTTGAAGAAGACCCCACACTGAAATTCCATCGTGATGCCGAGTCCGGAGAAATGATCCTCGGAGGCATGGGGCAGATGCACCTTGAAGTTACCCTCGAGAAACTGAAGAGAAAGTTTGGAGTTGATGTGATCATGAAGACGCCTAAAATTCCTTACAGGGAGACCATCAGGGCATCTTCAAGCGCCCAGGGCAAGTATAAGAAACAGTCGGGGGGAAGGGGACAGTTTGGTGACTGCTGGATCAGGATTGAACCATTGCCGTCAGGGGGAGGGTTTGAATTCGTGAACGAGATAGTGGGCGGTGCAATCCCGAGACAATACATACCGGCAGTGGAAAAGGGGATCGTAGAAAAAATGAAGGACGGTCTGGTGGCCGGTTATCCGGTGATCGATATTAAAGCAACGCTATATGACGGATCATACCACAACGTTGACTCATCAGAAATGGCCTTCAAGATAGCGGGATCAATGGCGCTCCAGAAGGCCGCTCCAAAGGCAAAGGCCGTGATACTTGAACCGATCGTTAAGGTGGAAGTGAGCACCCCTGAAGAGTTCCTCGGTAATGTCATAGGAGACCTGAATTCAAAACGGGGCAAGGTGCAGGGGGTAGAGTCGCTCCCGAACGGCACACAGAAGATCAGCGCCCTTGTCCCGATGGCGGAAATGCTTACGTATGCAAACCAGCTGAACGGACTGACAAGCGGACAGGGGATGTACGTGATGGAGCCTTCACACTATGAGGAAGTCCCTTCTCACATTGCCCAGAAACTGATTGAGGCAAGGGAAAAGGAAAAAGAGGAGGGGTAAATTGCAAGCCCTTTCATTTTGTGATATATGATGTATAGGGACCGGATATGAGAATGCATATTGGACTTGATGCAGGATCTGTGAGTGTAAAATATGCTGTTCTGGATCCTGACGGAAATATTGTAGCCACAAAATATGTCCGTCATAAAGGCGATCCGGTGGCTGTTGCCCATTCTCTTCTGAAGCAGCTTCCTCTTGATGCCTTTCTGAGCGTGACCGGCTCGGCGGGAAAGATGATCGCCGGGGCGTGCGGCCTGAAGCCGGTCAATGAAGTAGTTGCACTGAGCTGCTCAACGAAGAAACTTTATCCATCCGTCAGGACGGTCATTGAGATGGGAGGCGAAGATTCCAAGCTCATCCTGCTTAATAACGGGATGGTAACGGATTTCTCCATGAATTCCGTCTGTGCGGCCGGCACAGGGTCTTTCCTCGATCAGCAGGCCGAGAGGCTGAACCTCACCATTGAAGAGTTCGGAGAACTTGCCCTTCAGTCCGGAAAACCTCCCCGTATAGCCGGAAGGTGCAGCGTATTCGCAAAATCGGACATGATCCATCTGCAGCAGATTGCCACCCCTATGGAGGACATCGTTGCGGGGTTGTGTTTTGCTGTAGTGAGAAACTTCAAGGGGAGCATATGCAAAAACATGGAACTGCCGGGACCGGTCAGCTTCCAGGGCGGAGTGGCCGCAAACAGCGGCGTAAAAAGGGCCTTCAGGGAAGTGCTCGCTTTTGATGAACTTGTCATTCCTGAATATTTTGCTGTCATGACCGCAATAGGCGCCGCATATATAGACAGGGAGAAGGGTTCGGCGCATCAATATGACATCGGAAAACTGGGTGAGTTCATTTCATCTCAGAAGGAGGAAGGCTCAGGACACAAGGTGTTGTGTGAGAACCCCGATGCATTCGATAAACGGCACCATGTGTCATATTACATCCACAGGCCGGACACTCCCGGGAAGGTCAACGCGTATCTTGGAATAGACATCGGATCGATCAGCACCAATCTTGCCGTGATCGATGAAGAGGGCAGACTTCTGGCCAAGAGGTATTTGATGACCGCCGGCAGGCCGATCGAGGCGGTAAAAAAAGGGCTTGATGAAATAGGCAGGGAGGTGGAAGACAGGATACATGTACGTGGTGTCGGCACAACCGGGTCTGGACGTTACATGATTGCCGATTTTGTAGGCGCCGACATTATAAAAAATGAGATTACCGCCCAGGCACAGGCAGCCATTGATATTGATCCAGGGGTGGACACGATCTTTGAAATAGGCGGTCAGGATTCGAAGTACATTTCGATAAAGGACGGCATTATAGTTGATTTTGAGATGAACAAGGCATGTGCAGCTGGCACCGGCTCGTTTCTTGAAGAACAGGCTGAAAAGCTTGACATCACCGTCAGGAAAGAGTTCGGAAATCTGGCGTTTGATTCGCGGAGCCCCTGTGTTCTGGGCGAGAGGTGCACTGTTTTCATGGAGAACTCTCTTTTGTCAAAGCAGCAGAGGGGCGCTCCAAAAGAAGATCTTGTTGCAGGGCTTGCATACTCAATAGTCCAGAATTACATCAACAGGGTAGTGGGTGACAGAAACATAGGAGAGAAGATATTTTTTCAGGGGGGCGTGGCATTCAACAAATCAGTTGTGGCCGCGTTTGAAAATTATCTCGACAAACAGATTATAATCCCTCCGCACCACGATGTCACCGGTGCAATCGGCATGGCGGCCATTGTGAAGAAGCATATGCGTGAGGTCAGCGGTCAGCGGTCAACTGACAACTCCCTGAATATGCAAGCAAGCCGTTTTAAGGGGTTTGACCTGTCAAAGAGAAATTACGCTATCAGGTCCTTTGAATGCAAAGGATGCGATAATATGTGTGAGATAAACAGGGTAAAGGTGGATGAAGAGGAAGAGCCGCTCTACTACGGAAGCAGATGTGAAAAATATGATGTCAAACGAAAGACCAAACCTTCTTCCGGACCTGAAATGCCGGACCTGTTTGCTGAACGCGCGGAGCTTCTCATCAGGTCTCATACATCGTATCTGGAAAAATTCAGAGAGAACAATAAGCGGGTAAACGGGAACAGGACTTACCGTATTGGCATTCCCATGCTCTTTTTCTTCCACGATTTTTTACCTTTCTGGAGCAGTCTGCTATGGGAACTCGGATTTGAAGTGGAGCTGTCGGGCGCAACAACAAGACAGATTATCGACAAGGGAGTGGAAAACATCCTCTCGGAAAGCTGTTTCCCCCACAAGGTCGCCCATGGTCATATTAAAGAACTCCTGGATAAAAATGTAGATGCTGTTTTCCTGCCGAGTTTCATAAATTTCAGCCCACAGAGCAATGAAAAGCGGAGTTATGCCTGCCCCTATGCGCAGACCATGCCCTACATTGCAAAAGTAGTGTTTGCGAATGCGCGGCTGCTCAGCCCGGTCGTAAATCTCGAAAGGGGCCGCGCCTATCTCGTGAAGCAATTGTATACGTCTCTGAAGCCGTTTCATATCTCAAAGTCCTCGATCAGCAGCGCGCTGGCAAAGGCGGAAATCGTGCAGCAGCAATTTACCTCTTCCATAAAAAAACGGGGGCGGGAAATTCTGGAAGACCTCCCTGAGAGGACACTGGTCATAGTCGGAAGGTCATATAACTCGTTTGACTCAGGCATTAATCTTGAAATACCGAAGAAGCTCGCTTCTCTCGGCGTATTTTCAATCCCCATGGATTTTCTCCCTCTGGAGGTCATTGACATATCCGATAAATGGGCGAACATGTACTGGAGGTCGGGTCAGAGCATCCTGAGGGCTGCCGAGATGATAAGGGACAACAGAAAACTTTTCGCCCTTTACATCGGCAATTTTTCGTGCGGACCTGATTCGTTCATTCTAAAGTTCTTTGAAAAGACCATGTCTAATAAACCGTTTCTTCAGATTGAGATTGATGAACACAGCGCTGATGCCGGAGTGATTACCAGGTGTGAGGCTTTTCTGGACAGTATCGGCAGCAGGCAGGATATTCGTGTAAACAGGCCGAAAAAATCATTCCCGTCCGTACTCAAAAGGGGAACGAACAACAAGATTGTCTACATTCCCCGTATGTCCGACCATACATTCGGCCTTGCGGCTGCGTTCAGAACGTGCGGGCTTGATGCTGAAGTCATGGATGCGCCTGATGCTGAATCGGTAAGGATCGGCAGGCGGTTTGTGTCAGGGAAAGAGTGTTATCCATGCGCCATTACAACGGGCGACATGGTAAGGAAGGCCATGGCGGATGACTTTGACCCGGCCAGGGCGGTGTTTTTCATGCCCTCCGGCGCCGGACCGTGCCGCTTTGGGCAGTATAATATTTTTCACAGGATTGTCCTTGATGAGCTGGGTCACTCCGGTGTGCCGATATATGCACCGAACCAGGACGAGTCATTTTACAGGGAACTCGGCATGGTCGGAAAGGACTTTACAAAACAGGCCTGGCAGGGCATCATGGCGGTTGATCTGCTCCTTAAGTGTCTTCATGAAACGCGGCCGTACGAAATAAAAAAGGGTGAGACGGACGGGCTGTACACTAAATATCTCGGGATGCTCGGGGACATGCTGAACAGCAGTAACGGGGCCATGCCGAATTTCTTAAAGGCAATTCGACGTTCTTTTTCGTCAGTGCAGAAGAAATATGAGAGAAAACCTCTTATAGGTATAATGGGTGAGATCTTTGTCAGGCACAACACATTCGCCAATGAAGATATTATCAGAAAGGTTGAGGAACTTGGGGGCGAGGTATGGCTCGCCCCGGTTGAAGAGTGGATTTTTTATGTTAATTTAATGGGTCAGCGCAAATCGATTGTGAGACTCCTCAATCATGGCCTGTCCGGAAAAACAGTGGGAGATGCGGTGAGCACATTTATAACCCGTCAAGTCCAGAGAAGGATAGAGCATAAATTTGCGAAACCCTTTAATGGATTTCTCCAGACACTGCATGAACCCTCGACAAAAGAGATTATAAGAAATGCGTCGCCTTATGTTCATGACTCCTTTGAAGGCGAGACCATACTGAGCATGGGTAAGTCGGTCGACTTTGTAAAAAAAGGCGCATCTGGTATAATTAGTGCGATGCCTTTCGGCTGTATGCCCGGAACAATCGTCGGAGCGCTCATGAAGGGTCTTAAACAGGACACAGGAATTCCATGCCTGAGCGCTGCGTATGACGGTTCAGAGGCAACATGTTCCGGGATTCAACTTGAAGCGTTTATGCACCAGGCATCTGAATATATGTCTGTAAAAAATAAAGAGTTTCGAAAGACTGTTTCAACACAGTAGCAAGGAGAGGAGGCTAATGGATGGGCAATGTTGTAAAGTGGCGCAAGAAGAAGATGAGCAAGCACAAACACAGAAAACTTCTTAAACGGACCAAACACCAGAGAAGAAAATAAGGTCCGGAATAATATATATATTGCTTCCGTGAGTTCCGGAGAAGGGGTGAGAATAATCAGCCCCTTTTTTATATGGAATAATGTAAGGAAGAACTTTATGCGTGTAGAACGAATAGAATTAATAGGTTTTAAGTCATTTTCCGACAAGACCGCATTTAAATTTCATCCCGGTACGACCGCGATTGTCGGCCCGAACGGCTGCGGCAAAAGCAATATCGTTGACGCCTTCAAGTGGGTGCTGGGTGAGCAGAGCGCCAAGAGTCTCCGGGGCGGGACTATGGAGGATGTTATCTTTGCCGGTTCCGCTTCCAAAAAAACAAAAGGGATGGCTGAAGTAACTCTTGTCCTGTCCGACATATTGCAAAAGCCGTCAAACGGCCCTGACAGCGATAAAAAGGAGGAGTCTGTCAGTATCTCCGTTACGCGCAGGCTTTTCAGGTCAGGTGAAAGCGCGTACCTTATGAATAAAGTCCCGTGCAGGCTGAAGGACATTAAAAATATGTTCCTTGATACGGGCCTGGAGCTCAAGGCATATTCTATACTCGAACAGGGCAGAATCGGCGATATCGTGAATTCGAAACCCCAGGACCGCAGATTCCTGATAGAAGAAGTTGCGGGCGTCATGAAGTACAAAGTGAGAAAACATGAAGCAATGAACAAACTCACGGCCGCTAAATCAAATCTTCAGAGACTTGATGATATTATCTCGGAAGTCAAGAGACAGATAAATACCATTAACAGACACGCAAGAAAGGCCGAACGGTACAAAAAACTTTTTGAGGAGATTAAGGACATAGAGGTCAGGGCCGCAAAGAGGGACCTGGATGCCATGCAGAATGAAATTACGGAGCTCGTATCATCAGAAGAGACCCTCAGGATGAGAGAGGCGGAGGCCTCGATAAGGGTAAATTCTTCAGAAGCTGTGCTTGAAGAAAAAAAGCGTTTGTGTGTGGAGCAGGAGAAATCTCTTGAGGGTATCAGGCTGCGGCTATATTCACTCGAAAAAGAGGCTGCTGAGGATGAAGGGAAGATCGCCCTGCTTAAAAATGATTGTGATAATCTCAGGGAGCGTTACAATTTTCTGATCAGCCAGGACAGGGATCTTTCGATTGATAAGGAAACCACTGCAAATTCCATCCTGGACATTGAAAAAAATGCCCGGGATATGGGACAGGAACTCTTACGTCTTGAAAAGGTCCTTGAAGAGAGAACAGCGATCTTTTCCGGGGCTGACAACCGGATTGCCGAAATGGAGCAGAGACTTGAAGAGCAGAGGAGGCAGCTGTTTAACAAGGCAGAGGAAATCAGCAATACAAGAAATGAGATCAGCCATCTGACGCTTAATATCGAAAACATAAACCGGAAGACCGAGAGGAGCTCACAGGACATCAGCAGCGTAAATGAAAGTCTTGATTCTCTGAGCGCTGCATTGGAGCGGACAGAGAGCGAGCTCGCTGAATTTGAGACGGAGATCCAAAACACCCGAAACATGAAAGAGGAATTGACCGGCGCATTAAAGAACAAAAAGATGAGTCTTGACGGCAGTGAAAAGGCCCTTTACCGCTCAAGGGAAGAACTGGCCGGCATGAACTCGAAGCTTGAGTCGCTTAAGGACATGGACCGGAGCCATGGCGTTCACATGGACGAAGGGTTAAAGACAATTGGCCGGGTGGCTGACATTATAGACTCTCCTGCTGAATATGAAACCGCTATCGAGGCCATACTCGGGGACAGGCTGAGCGCGTCTGTTGTCGGGGACCGGGAAGATATATACAGGGCATTACAGTATATCAGGGAGCAAAATACAAAGCGGTGCGGATTTATTTCACAGGCCGCATTGCAAGATTTCAGACGGGAGTCAGATGAGCTGAGCAGCCTTCGCGGGCGGAGCGGCGTTATTGGGGCGGCCATAGAATTTATTAATGTGAAAGAGGGATTTAGAGACATTGCCCGGTCAATTCTGGATGATGTCTTTATTGTCGACAGCCTGAATACCGCATTTATGCTCTGGAAGGAACACTCGGCTTCCGGTAAAAGGCCTGTCTGTTTTGTCACGCTTGAGGGAGAGGTCCTTGAGTCATCGGGCATGGTGTTTGGCGGTACGGACAGGGGGGTGTTGAAGGTAAAGCGTCTGATAAAGGGGCTCGAGGGCAGCATAGCGGCCGGCACAGAGCAAATTTCAGAGGCGGAGAAAATAGTGGCCGCCCTTAAAGAAGACATCCTTTCAATAGAAAATGACACTATTTCAATAGATGGGAAAATATCGAGTCAGGAGAAGTACAGGCATGAACTTCAGATGAAGATACAGAATTTAAAAGAGGAA
>JAJRVB010000196.1 GCA_024277515.1 Nitrospirota bacterium
AAGAAGGCGGAGTTTTTTATTATCGTACAGACAGAGGAAATGAAAAAGATAAAAAAGATAGTGAATGATGAGCTCTTTGAGTGGATGCGCAATATAAGAAGGACAATCCACCAGTGGCCGGAGCTCGCATTCAGGGAGGAGAAGACATCTGAATTCATATCCTCCACACTCAAAAAAATGGGTATAAAGTGCCGGACCGGGATCGCACGGACCGGGCTGACCGGCATGCTGACAACCGATAAGGACGCCCCCACTATCGCGCTCAGGGCTGATATTGACGCGCTTCCCATAACAGAAGACACCGGACTCCCTTTTGCCTCGCAGAATCCGGGGGTAATGCATGCATGCGCTCACGACGGTCATATCGCCATGGTCATGGGAGCGGCAGCGCTTTTAAAGGAAAAACCTCCTGAAGGTAATGTGGTCTTCATATTTCAGCCTGCTGAAGAAGGTGACGGCGGGGCAAAACCCATGATCGAAGAAGGTGTGCTGGACGGCGTTGACATGATATTCGGGGGACATATCGAAAGGCACTACCCGGTCGGCCGGATAGGCATTAAAATGGGCGTGCATACCGCATTCTGCGACGCATTCGACATAAAGGTGACGGGAAAGGGAGGTCATGCCGCACGGCCTCATGAAACAGTCGATGCCGTGCTGATCGCGAGCCAGATCGTCATAAATCTCCAGACGATTATATCGAGGGACATAGACCCGATACACCCGGCAGTGCTTACCATCGGCTATATTAAATCCGGGACGGTCTTCAATGTGATAGCGGACAAGGCGGTATTAAAGGGGACGATCCGGACGACCGATGAAGAGGTAAGGGCACAGATCATAGACAGGATAAAAAAATTGACTTCTTCTTTGGCAATCTTCCATGACGCTGAGATAAGCTTCAACATAAAACCGGGCTATCCCCCGGTGATTAATGAAGGAAACGCCTGCCAGTACGCGCAATACACTGCTGAAAAACTCACAGGCGATGGGAAAGTCATTTCCCTCTCCTATCCGAGCCTCGGGGGAGAAGACTTTGCCTACTATCTCCAGGCGGTCCCGGGATGTTTTATCAGGTTCGGGGGCGGTAAGGAAGGCCATGAAAAGATAGCCTCGCACAGTCCGAGCTTTGACTTTGATGAAGAAGTGCTCAGGGTGGGCGCTGCGTATTTCTCGGAGCTGGTGAGATATGCCATAAAGAAACTCAAAAAATGATTAGTTGTTTTGCATATGGAAGACCTTATATTCAATAAATCACCCGCCCCCACTATCGGGGTTGAGCTTGAGCTCCAGATACTCAACGCTGAAACCCTTGATCTCACATCTCTTGCGCCCGGAATCCTCGAGTTGGTCCCGGATTCTTTAAAGGAAAGGATCAAACCGGAATTTATTCAGTCCATGGTCGAAATAAATACCGGTATCTGCTCTACAGTTGCAGAGGTTGAGAAAGATCTGAAAAACACATACACACATCTTAACGAAATAACAGAGGGACTGGGCGCTACACTTTATGCGGCAAGCCTGCACCCGTTTTCCAATGTGGCGGACCAGCATGTCTCTGAAAATCTCCGCTATAAGCGCATAATGAATGACCTCCAGTTAATCGGGACGAGATTTATTACACAGGGGCTTCATGTGCATATAGGCGTGGATGACGAAGAAAAAGTGATCAAGGTGTATAACAATCTGCGGATTTATCTTCCCATCCTGCTCGCGCTCACCACGTCATCCCCCTATTACGAATCCATTGACACAGGGCTCATGTCCTACCGGTCAAAATTATTTGAAGCCCTGCCGCTCGCAGGCATGCCGGATTCATTAAATGACTGGGATGAATTCGAGATGCTCGTTGCCCTGCTCAAAAAGAGCATGATCATAGAGTCTGTGAAGGACATCTGGTGGGATGTCAGGCCCCACCCCGCTTTCGGCACTATCGAGGTCCGGATATGCGACCTGCCCTGCACTCTGCGGGACATTCTTGCGGTCACGGCCCTTATACAGGCGCTCGTGCTGGCCATTGCAGAGCAGTTTGAGAACCCCGAACCCCATATGCAGATCCTCCGGTCCAACAAATGGCAGGCTGCGCGGTACGGCCTTGAAGGTTTTTATGTGGACCCCTTCTTTGCAAGGAAATATTCGATGAAAGAGGCGGCGCTCGGCCTCTACCGGCACGTTCGGCCAGTTGCCGAGACACTTGAGTCATCCGAATATCTTGACCGGATTCCGGGGATCATCGATGATCTTACCTGTGCACACCTCCAAAAAAACATCTACAGCGCCAACGGAAACAGCTTTCCCGAAATGATAAGGTCTGTTCAGGGACGTTTTCTTAAATGAAGGGAGTAGTCGCTTCAGGCCATCCGTTGACAGCGAGGGCAGCAGCCGACATGTTCGGTATGGGGGGGAATGCCTTTGACGCCATCGTATCCGCGGGATTTGCCTCTGTTGTTTCCGAGCCCTCCCTGACCAGCCTTGGGGGAGGAGGGTTTCTGCTTGCTCACGCGGAAAAACAGAAAGAAGATCTGCTCTTTGATTTTTTTGTAAATACCCCCGGCTTAAACAGCAGGGAAGAGATAAAACCGGAAATGACGCCTGTGGAGATCAGGTTCCCTCACTGTACACAGATATTCCACACAGGTTTTGCATCAGCAGCAGTGCCGGGAATGCTGAAGGGACTCCTGCATGTGCAGAAAAGGCTCTGCTCGCTTCCGCTCAAGACCATTTTGTCGCCCGCATTGTCATACCTTGAAGCAGGGGTTGAAATCTGTCCGGTCCAGGAAGTCATTATCGGTTATCTAAGGGAAATATTTACATCTACTGATTATGGAAAGCAGCTGTTTATGCCGGACGGCCGTTACATCCGGCTGGGGGAGAGACTTTTCAATCCCCTCCTGAAAGAATTTCTCCAGGGCCTTGCCCGGAATGGTCATGACATATACAGCGGAGATGCAGGCCAAAAACTCATTGAAGAAATGAAGAAACATAACGGACTGATTACGGCTGATGATTTGCACGCGTATGAAGTCATTGAGAGAAAACCTCTCTGCATCACATACCGGGACAGGAAAGTGCTGACTAACCCTCCTCCTTCATCCGGAGGTATCATTCTGGCATACGCACTGCAGCTGCTTAAAAACGTCGACCTTGAGAGAATTGCCAGGGACTCGGAGGCATTTTTTGTAACACTGATCGAGCTGATAAGGGAAATGAATGACTTCAGGCCGGGGAAAAACGGTGAAGACATTACCTGTCCTTTCCCTGATCCGGCCATATCGTCCATCATTAAAGAATTTTTGCAGAGGCTGTATAAACAGACATTCACCTCAACACAGGGGACTACCCATATAAGTGTGATGGATGAGGAAGGCAATGCCGCGTCGATGACAACATCAAACGGCACCGGCGCCGGATGTTTTATCCCCGGCACAGGGATAATGCTCAATAACATGATGGGAGAAGACGACCTTCATCCTGAAGGATTCTTCTCCGCTCCGCCCAACCGGAGGGTCTCGTCAATGATGATACCGACTATGGTAATGAAAGATGACAAGGTGGAATGTGTGCTGGGGAGCGGGGGGAGCAAGCGGATACGGACCGCTGTCCTTCAGGTGCTGGTGAATGTCATTGATTATAACTATACATTAAAGGAGGCAATAGAAAAATTCCGCATACATATTGAGGATGGCGCGGTCCA
>JAJRVB010000197.1 GCA_024277515.1 Nitrospirota bacterium
ACCAGGAAAAACATCGAAAGAGGCAAATACCGCATCGGGGAAGGGGTCGTAGGACGCGTCCTCGAAAAAAAGAAGCCTATGGTCATCCCCAATATAGGAGAGGAGCCGCTCTTTCTGAACAAGACCGGCTCACGGCCCGAGAAAGAGGGCATATCTTTTCTGTGTGTCCCCATAATGCTGAAGAATGAAGTGCTCGGGGTGCTTAGCGTAGACAGGATCTATTCCAAGAAAATGGGTAATGTGGATGATGACCTCAGGGTGTTGACCATAATATCCTCTGTCATTGCGCAGTTTATAAAGCTGTGGGAAAGCTACGAGAGGGTAGAAAAGGAGAAAGAGAGTCTTAAAAGGGAGTTGAAAGGTAAATACAGCATTGACAATATGATCGGCGGTTCAAACAGGATGCAGCAGGTCTTTGAGGCAGTTCACAGGGTTGCCCCCTCCAGGGCGACTGTCCTGTTACGGGGTGAAAGCGGCACGGGAAAGGAACTGATAGCAAAGGCCATTCACTATATGAGTCCAAGGAACAAAGGACCGTTTATAAAATTCAATTGCGCCTCAATACCCGAAGGTCTGCTTGAATCCGAGCTCTTCGGTCATGAGAAGGGGGCGTTTACCGGGGCGATCGCCTCAAGAAAGGGAAAGTTCGAGCTTGCCGACAAAGGGACAATATTTCTGGATGAAATCGGTGATCTCCCGATAACGCTCCAGCCAAAGATACTGCGTGTGCTCCAGGAAAGAGAGTTTGAACGCGTGGGGAGTGAAAAGACGGTCAAGGTTGATGTGAGAATAGTTACCGCAACCAGCAGGAACCTCGAAACACTGGTGTCTCAGGGCAAATACAGGGAAGACCTGTATTACAGACTCAACGTTATTCCGCTTTTTCTCCCTCCCCTGCATGAAAGGGGAGAGGACATCCCGGTACTCATCGACTACTTTCTCGAGAAATTCAATGATGAAAACGGCCGTTCCGTTGTCCTTGACAAGACCGCTCTCCAGGTCTTTCTGAATTACAACTGGCCAGGCAATGTGAGAGAGCTCGAAAATACGATAGAGCGGCTGGTCATTATGTCCGATACAGACCGGGTAACAGCTACAGACCTGCCGGTATCACTCAGTCTGAACAGAATAAAAAATACGGGACGCGCCGAATCTCTTACCGCCAGCATAGGAGAAATTGAAAAATCAAATATCCTCGACGCACTCGAAAAAACAGGCTGGGTCCAGGCAAGGGCAGCACGGATACTCGGACTTACCCCGAGACAGATCGGATATAAAATAAAAAAATACGGAATAGAAGAAAAAACGATTTAGACATAAACATGCCATCATGACATGTCAATAAAATTTATAACAAGCTAACCTCCTGATTATTCAATCATTTTTATACTGGCAAAACTTTTGCTTAAAGATACAGCGGCCTATAAGAAATATTTATACTATTATTTACTCATGTATAATTCGAGCCTGGTGATAGATACTTGTATAATCCATTATTAAGTATCCATCATGCAGAAACAGGGATATGAAGTTTTCATATAATCGTAACATCCTTTGTTTAGGGGACAGAAAGAGAGGTAATAAATCATGAAGAAATTAACAGGCTGTTCAATATTAATTGCTTCGTTTATTGCGCTGGCTCTGCTCTGTAATTTTGCCGCTGTTTCTGCAGACTCCGGCCCTGACCTCAGGTCTGCAGCATTTGAGGGGCTCTCCGCACGGGTCGAAACTCTGCTTGATTCCGGAGTTGACGTAAATGAGAAAAGCAGGGACGGAGAGACTGCATTAATGATTGCGTCCCTTATGGGTCACACAAAAGTAGTGGACATCCTTCTCTCCCGGGGCGCTGATGTTAATGCAAAAAACTCCAAAGGAGAAACCGCGTTAATGGCTTCATCATTTTCAGGGCAGGCCGACATTGTGGACATGCTGCTCGCCCGGGGCGCTGATGTCAATGCGATGGATGCCAAAGATGAAACAGCACTCATGGAGGCATCCTTTGCCGGACACCCGGATATAGTCAAAAAACTCCTTGATAACGGCGCCTCTGTAAACTCCCAAGATGAAAAGAAAGAAACAGCGCTCATTTATGCGGCAAATGCGGGACAGGCCGATATTGTGCAGACATTGATCGACGGCGGCGCTGAAATAAACTCAAAGAATTGCCTGGGAGTGACCGCCCTGGGCTACGCTTCACTCAAGGGTCATACAGAGACGGTTAACACGCTCCTGGCCGGAGGCGCAGACATCAGCACAAAGGATTATTATGGACGAAGCGCGGTAATGCTTGCATCCGTGCGGGGGCATGACGACACAGTAGACTCGCTCCTTGCGCATGGCGCTGATTTCTCCATTGACAAGTCTGCAAACAGCAGGAAGCCCCTGGAGGTAGCATCACTCGTATGTGACGGGCATTAAGGAAAATATACGTTCAATAAAATTTTTCCGCAGGACCGGATCATGGAGACTTAAGTCATCTTCCACAGGCAGCAAGGGAAAATGTTTCACAAAAGCCGCGGCAAATATGCCCATGCCCTCCCCGACCGGCAGGCCTGATGATGAAAAAACTTTTACCCCTCTCAATCCCGAGCTTGGTGATTTGCTCTTGAATATAAAACCGCGGAGGCCTTCCATTTCAGGGAGTTCAAGTCTCGTCCCCGCCCATTTCTGCATGCCTGCGGTATGATCAATTCCCGAGTCTCTCGTGACAAGGCGGGGCGCCTCAGGGTCGCCGACAAGCTGCATGGGTTCCCTGGGGACAGGGAGGCCGTACTCAACCTCGGGGCATACAGGCACCCACTCAACATGCCTGCCGAGAGTTTCGGTCAGATAGTGATCAAGCTTGTGCCCACCGTCGTACCTGACTTTTTCACCGAGCAGGCACCTGCTTATCCCTATTCTGATTTTTTCTTTACCCATGACAGCATCCTGAATTTTTGTATATTTCGCACCTTGTCGTATAATTTACAGTAAATTTAACGATAATACAAAAAATATAACAGAACAGGAAGCGATAAAGAGTTTTGATGACAGACTGGTTTATAATGTGTTATGCCTGACCTTGACCATAAACTGTACCGGCTTATCATCAGCAGGCTCGACGGAGACAGGGCCGGGGCCGCTTCATACCAGGATGAGCTCATCAGGCTTGTGCAAAACGGGATCAGCGGGTTTATCGTATTCGGCGGCAAAAAAGATGACGTCAAATCATGTATAAGCACATTGCAGTCTATCCCGGAAACTCCCCTTTTTATAGCCTCCGATATAGAGCGCGGGGTAGGCCAGCAGATAGAAGGGGCGACCACATTCCCTGGACAGATGGCGGTCGCCGCGGCAGTCGACCGGCATGACTTTGACAGGGTAAAGGTCCTTGCCGATGCACTCACCGCGATCGCCTCGGAGTGCATCGATATAGGTATCAACATGCCGCTGATGCCCGTCCTTGACGTAAACAGCAACCCGGACAATCCCATAATCTGCACCCGCGCGTTTTCGGATGATCCGGACGTTGTCTCATGGTTTGGAAAGATGTATATCCGGACCATCGAAAAGTACGGGCTCATCAGCTGCGCCAAGCACTTCCCGGGGCATGGCGATACTGCCATTGATTCTCACATATCTCTTCCGGTCATATCAAAGACCTTCCGGGAATTAAATGATACCGACCTGTTCCCCTTCATCGAGGCTGTCAGGACAGGAGTCAGCAGCATTATGATCGGACATATCAGCGTCCCGGCCATTGATGATCTTCCTGCGTCTCTTTCTAAAAAGACAGTGACTGAAATCCTGAGGGTAGAACTCGATTATAAAGGTCTTGTACTCACGGACGCATTGAACATGCATGCTTTGAACGAATATGAAAATGCCGCGGTAAAATGCCTGAATGCAGGGGTGGATATAATCCTTCATCCCGCTGATCCCGTTGAGACCGTAAATGACCTCAGGCTCTCCCTGAGCAGAGGGGAACTGAAAGAGAAAATCGTGGATGCAGCAGTGGAAAGGATTATGAAATACAGGGCAGGAATACGCAATATCCGGCCGCCCGGAAAACAGCCGACATGCATGCTTTGCAAAGGAGACGATTACCCTGCTCACAAAGCGCTCGCAGAAGAGATATCAGACTCGTCAATAACCCTCCTGAAACAAAGGCCCGGACTTCTTCCGGTCAGGGACCTTCATGATGTCACACTGATTTTTATCGGCGATGAGAACAGACACGAGGTATCGTTCGGGACAGACGGATATACAACATTGGAAAAATGCAGCGGGAATGCCCTTAAAGAAACCGTTATCTTCATCCTGTTTACCAGCATTGCCGCATGGCAGGGGAGTTCCGGGATCAGTGATGAAGATATGAACGCCATAAAAAAACTGATAAAGAAATCCCGCAAGTCAATCGTGATATCATTCGGCAGTCCCTACGTCCTGAGACACTTTACCGAAGCGGACGGACTCATTGCGGCATATGATACCGGCAGACCTGCGCAGGCTTCCGTTATGAAATGCTTAAAAGGAGAGAGAGACTTTAAAGGCAAGCTCCCGGTCAAATTATAGAGCCTCATATCGAGGTTCAACCTCGATATGAGGCTTGTGGGACGGGCCTTGAATCTTTTTTTTCATTCCATGGAGCAAACCTGAACAGGAGCAGCATCCCTGGAATGGCGATCAGGGCGCACATAATAAAGAAACCGAACCATCCCATGTTCTCTGCAAGAAGACCGGTAGGCGCGGATGCCATTACCCTGGGGACCCCCATGAGACTGCTCAGGAGCGCATATTGAGTAGCGGTAAATTTCTTGTTCGTAATGCTCGCCATGAACGCCACATACGCAGCAGTGCCCATGCCGCTGCTCAGGTTTTCAAAGGCGATCACCCCGGAGAGGGCCGGGATATTGTGGCCAATGCGTGAGAGCAGGGCAAAACCGGCGGTAGAGACGGCCTGCAATACTCCGAAGACCCAGAGAGACCGGTTTATCCCGAGCTTAAGCATTAGCACTCCGCCTGTCAGGCTTCCGATAATCGTTGCCCAGAATCCGAACAGTTTGACCACAGCCCCGATCTCTGTCTTGGAGAAACCGATATCAAGGTAAAACGGGATCGTCATCGCGCTCGCCATGGTGTCGCCCATCTTGTACAGCAGTATAAACGCAAGAATCCAGAGCGCTCCCTTGCGGGAAAAGTACTCCACAAGTGGATCGATTACAGCCTCTTTCATGTTCGTTGGTTTGCCCATGGGCGTGTCCGGCTCCGGCGTCAGAAACGTAGTCACCACAGCCGGCAGCAAACAGGCTGCCATTATCAGATAAACCATTGAATATGACATATGGTCCGCCATAATCAGTCCGCCCCCGGAAGCCAGAAGCATGCCCACCCGGTAACCATTAACATAAAGAGATGATCCTAATCCCAGCTCCTCGTCACGAAGGTCCTCCCTCCGATATGCATCCACAACAATATCCTGTGAAGCGCTGAAAAATGTCACAAGGAATGCTGCAAAGGCCACCATCCAGGGACTCTTACCGGGGCTGGTCATGCCGAGACCGATAATAGAACAGATGAGGGCGACCTGCGCAACAAGGAGCCATCCCTTTCTTCGGCCCATGAAAGGAAGAGTAAAGCGGTCAAGAAAAGGGGCCCATATAAATTTAACCGTATAGGGGAGCCCCACCAGTGCCATCATCCCGATAACAGCCAGGTCCACGCCCTCATCCTTCATCCATGCCTGCAGCACCGAAATTGTCAGAAGCAGGGGCAGGCCGCAGGCAAAACCCATGACAAAGGACACCAGCATCCTGCGGCTGAATATTTCTTTAAGCATCTGCATATCAGTTATTTAATAATCCCTCGGTCTGAACACAATAATTCCGGGTTTGGCCTTTAGATAAAGCCTGAAGTCTTCATCAATCACCTTCCTGTGCTTCTTCACTGATGAGGCGTGTCTCAGGCTGACCCTGTACCGCTTCTTCACAAGAATCCCGGTATGCGACACATCAAGACCGTCTTTTTTTGAATAAATCCCGATATAGTCGCCTGTCCTGAGGTTTTTCATGACAGTATCGTCGACATTTTCCGACCGAATATATGTTACTTCCCTTAATCTGCATGGAATCCCGGGGAGAAGAAACGTGCCGTCATGTCTTTCATTTAATCTTTTGGTAACGTCTCTGGAGTTACCGGCAGCAACATACTTTGTAACATCAACTACATAAGCGGAATTAAATGCCTTCCAGTCCGTAAAAAAATGATTTCTCTTTTTAAAATCAACCTCCCCGTCACGATACCTGACCTTTTTTATGTTCTCCCTGAACCCTGCATAAGTCCCTGATCGCCTCATAGCCTCAACATATTCAAGAAGAGTCAGGCAGTCTACACGATCAAGATTGATCACGCACGCCTCCGGAATTCCAGCATCTCCGGTCAGGGTAGCTTCCAGGTATTTTGTGCCGAGAAAGGGCCGGGAAAGAAATTCCACCCGTTCACCCGGCTGCATTATGCGAAAAGCCTCGGCAAGGAGACCATCGAGCTGGTCTTCAGTCCATGCGCCTAAATGATTTTCCTCTTTCATTGCGAGCGTATTTTAACATTTACAACATTATCATTCGCCCTGCCCCCTTTTTTTTAAATAGGTTATAATTTTATGAGAGTTTTTCTGTATGACCGGAAAACATAAAATGCCGGTGACCGTTAAAAAATAAAACAGCATCAGGGTCCCTGAATCAATGGATGACAGCAGAAAAAGCAAGGCACAGCTCATAAAGGAATTGAAGGCCACCCGGGAGTTGATTTCGGAAATGGAAAACGAGAACGTCCGGGCGGATGAGCTCATTTTTCAATCCGTATACAGCTGGGAAGATACGTTCAATAACATAACCGATATGATCACGGTCCATGACAGGGACTTTAATATCATACACGCTAACAGGGCCGCTGAAAAAATACTCGACCTTCCTTTTCTTAAATCAAAAAAGGCAAAGTGCTATGAGCATTACCACGGTGAAAACTCTCCTCCCAAAGGATGTCCGAGCTGTGAATGTCTCAGGACGTAGAAATCCGTGGCCTTTGAAAAGTTTGAACCTCATCTCAACATGTTTCTTGAGATCAGGGCCATGCCCCAGTTTAATGAAAAAAAAGAACTCATCGGCGTCATACACATAGTCAGGGACATCACCGAACGCAAACAGATGGAGGATGAAATAACCTCCCTCAAGAAACACCTCCTCACAGGCATGCTCGAAAATGAAGCGGCATTTTCATCAATCATAACGAGAAGCAAGAAGATGCGGGCCATCTTTCAGTACATTGAGGCAATGGCAAAGTCGCAGAAACCGGTCTTTATAACCGGAGAGACAGGGGTAGGCAAGGAATTGGTCGCGCAGTCTGTGCATCTGGCGAGCGGGCTGAAAGGCGGGCATATCGCAGTGAATGTGGCCGGGCTGGATGATACTATGTTATCAGACACGTTGTTCGGCCATAAAAAGGGCGCCTTTACCGGGGCCGAGAAACATAGAGAGGGCCTTATTGTCCGTGCGTCCGGGGGCACTCTCCTTCTGGACGAGATCGGTGATTTAAATAAATCATCCCAGGTAAAACTCCTTCGCCTGCTGGAAGAGAGGATCTACTACCCGCTCGGGTCGGACATTCCCGAAAAAAGCAGCGCCCGCATTATCGCATGTTCCAATCAGGACATCGAGAAGCGGATGGAGGACGGGCTGTTCCGGCGTGACCTCTATTACCGGTTGTGTACGCACCATATCCACATTCCGCCGCTTCGTGAACGTATGCAGGATGTCCCGTTATTGCTGGACCATTTCCTTGAAGAGGCGTCAAAAAGCATGTCAAAAAAGAAACCGGCCCTCACCCCTGAACTCGTGACGCTTCTGTCCCGCTATCAGTTCCCCGGCAATGTGCGTGAACTCCAGGCAATGGTCTATGACGCGGTTGCTCAGTATAAATCAGGCAGACTCTCCCTTGACACGTTTGCCGGGTTTATCAAGCAGAGGCAATCACTACCTCAAACCAGCCTCATGCCGGCAAATGAACATACAATGTCCATTCAGGACATCTTCGGGCACTTTCCCACACTGAAGGAAATTGATGATTATATCGTGTCAGAGGCATTAAAAAACTCTGACGGCAAACAGGGCAGCGCCGCCTCCCTTCTCGGCATCACCCGCCAGGCCCTGAATCAGCGGCTGAAGAAGAAAAAGAAGTCCTGACCGCTCTTCATACACCGCAAGAATTCTTGCAGGTGAAAGATTTCTTGCATCACAATAACGTTACTGTTTCATTAGTGTTAACCGCCTGAGACCCATTTTCCCGTCAATATATCTTGCTTTTCACAGGACCCTGCCCGACAACAGATTATTCCTCTTAACCTCTTGATTTAACGGGGATAAATCGGCCACTACAGATATGGCATTACAATTGCATATTACCCAACCAATATTCTGAATCTCTTTAAATAAAATCAAATTCCAGATACAGAATGCTGACAGCCAATCACTGACAGCTAATTCACTTCAAAGGAGGTAATGGCATGACAG
>JAJRVB010000198.1 GCA_024277515.1 Nitrospirota bacterium
GACAGCAAAAAAAACCACTCGAAAAACGAAATCCAGGGAAGCAACGTATGAAGAATATCTTGCCCGGCTGGCAGAAGGCGATGTTTCACTCGCCAAAAAGTACAGTCTGCAGGGCAGTTTTGTGAAGGATGAAATAATTGACCATCCCACATTCGGAACGGGAGTGGTTTTGTCCATCATTAAAACGAATAAAGTTGAAATACTCTTTAAGGATGGACCAAAGCTTCTCATTCAGAACCAGCCGTAAAAGACCGCCCGGGTTTTTTATTTTCAAAACCGGGATGGATATGATAATATGACGTTACAAAGAGATATCTGACACGTTTATTACTCAGGACACGAATATTTCCAGTATTATTTGTGGAAACCAATGAAAATGTCTGGTCAGAAACATGGCCCGGATGGTAATGGAGGTGGATATGAAAATGCTTGTTGAACGGATTGCAAAGGCCCTGGTAGATATACCGGAAGAGGTGGTAGTTAATGTGGTGGAAGGTGAACGGACGGTTGTGTTTGAATTGCGTCTGGCCAAGAGTGATATAGGGAAGGTCATCGGAAAGCAGGGGAATACAGCGCGGGCAATAAGGACGGTACTCAGCGCGGCAGGGACCAAACTCGGCAAGCACTGTGTCCTCGAGATCCTGGAATAGGAGATCTGATACCTGAACAGCGGGCCTGCTTTGTATCCGGAATGGTTTCTGGTGAAGCATGCGATTATGCCGGCACTTTTGTACTATGTATTTTATGGGATATGAAGTTGACTTTTTCGGACAAAAGATGCCATCATTGATACGATGTTTCAGGGTGTATGTCACAAGTGAGGCCGCAAGGACTTTTAACTTTGTGGCCTTTTTATGTTTGAAGAGAGATTCTTCGATAATTTGTTTAAAACTAAAGGAGGAACAATCAGCATGGCAAATGGTACGGTAAAGTGGTTTAATGAATCAAAAGGATTTGGTTTTATTACACAGGATGACGGCGGAGCGGATGTTTTCGCGCACTATTCAGAGATTAAGGGTGAAGGCTTCAAAAACCTGACAGAAGGCGATAAGGTGACCTTTGAAGTTGTGGAGGGTGAAAAAGGCCCGAAGGCAGTTAATATTGAAAAGCAGTAAGCAACGAACACAGGGCCTGTCATCCGGGACCTGCTTTTTCTTCGGCACACTGCATCTTTTTACCTCTCAATACATAAACAGGTATCGTAATATGGATTTGCATATACGGGATAATGGTTAGTTGTCACTAAAATTTATGAATCAGGGGAGGCGGTAATGGCTATGCGTGGAGGCATGTACAGCGCAAATAAGCGTAGAAAAGAATTGCAGAGAAAGAAAAAGCAGGAAGAGAAACGACAGAAACGGCAGAAGACTGCAAAGGATGACCTGACAGCGCCGGAAGGGACGGGTCAGGGGGGTGATGTACCGGAAACCTCCGGCGATGCACCGGAAGCGGCTGACAATTAGAGAAGGGCGTTAAAAAACAAGGGCATGTTATACAATCAGAAACTGTATACTATGCCGGTCCCGACTGAGATGGAATCCCAGTTTACTTCGTTTAAACGTGTCCAGCCCTCAGTGCCGTCAGCAAAGAATGTCCGGTCTGTGCCGGCATCCGCCGACCAGTCCTGATACGAGCTGATCAAACTCAAGCTCCAATTATTGCTGAAGGCATATCGAATAGAAGCAGTGATCAGAATGCCGCTGCCATCGGCAATCTGTTCAAAACTTTTTGGATGCTGAAAATCAGTCCTCAGGTTCCAGTCTGCTGTTCCTTCAAAATCAGCCCGGTGATATTCCAGCATACCGGATAATTCCAGTCTTTCAACAGGCCTGAGTATGACATCAATCCCGGCCCACGGCCCCTTCCAGATCGCCTTGTACGTACTGTTCAGGCCGGAGAAACTCCCGGTGGGAGGGATCGTCTGGTTGCCGTCGGTTATCACAAGGTTCTGTTCATGGTATGAATAACCTGCAAGGAGGGCAATTGAATAAGCGTTTCCCCGCAGGTTAAACTGATAGCCGAGTCCGGCTGAAGCGTCCATCACATCTCCGCTGTCAGCGCTGTTGTTTGACCGGGAAAATTCAAAGGTGCGGTTATCCCCCGCATAATCGGAGTCCTGGTTTTCCCCGTCTGTTATCTCGCCGTAGCCGAATGATGCCCTCAGGTAAAATTTGTCCGCTGCGACAAGCCTGCCGTCTGCGCGTATCTGTATGATCGAGAGGTCGGACCAGGTGAGTTCCGACAGTATATTCGGATTGGCGCCCTGAATGTTTCCGGCTATATTCCAGTCGAGATTGTCCTCCCTGAGTCCAGGGTAAATTGAGAGGGATGCCTCAATGACGGAAGGTGTTTCTTCTGCCGTGGCAGACGCTCCTGAAACAGGCGATAAGCATAGCAGCGCAGTCAGGAAGAGAATAATCGTACATGATGCATTGCCTTTTTTCAATATAGATCCCTCATGCGAAAATCAAGCGTAATGATATTATTGTTCAAAAAAGTACTCCCCGGAGCCCTGCCCGGGGTCAAGCCATTTTATAACACATCCGGGTCCTTTAATCAAAAGTCCATGCCCGATGGGGCAATTCATGAATTGCCCCTACATTAATCGCCCCTGTCTAAATCTGTATTCGCAATTGCAGGGGTAATTTACGAATTGCCCTGTCTGAAGAGTTCCGCCAAAAACCCAGGAGGCCTTAACTCGTTTCATTGGCAGGACATTATATCTTGAAATAATGCAGGACCGTGCAGTAAGATTATAAAAGTCCGCTTCCAGTGCCTTGACTGTCCTGGCACATGAAAACAGGTGC
>JAJRVB010000199.1 GCA_024277515.1 Nitrospirota bacterium
ATCAGGACCGCCAATTGCCTCCCCTGCAAAGACAGAGTTGAAGTACACATCTCTATCAACGACAGGTTCGTGAACCTGCCGGGTAAGATTAAAAGGATGGAGAGGGTCGATGAGCTCCATTACAACATAGGGATTGAGCTCGCAACACCCCCTGATATTTACGTCAACTTCGTCAGGAGTCAGTTAAGCGCCTTTAAATCACTAAACAGGGACTCCGGAAAAGACCTGCAGTAACCGGGAACTTTCTGTTTTTAATCATGCTTTATTCCCTTCATAAAACCCTTTTCTTCGAGCCATCCGGGCAGGAGCAGAAAAAGCGCTGCCATGACAAGGCCGAGAACCAATGTAAGCCCCCTGCCGAAAACCAGGACTGATCCGAAATAATTGTAGACAAATGTAAGGGGAATCATCCCGAGGAATGTCGCAAGACTGAACTTTTTCAGGGACATCTTTGTAAGGCCTGCCCCATAACTGATCACATCAAAGGAAACCAGAGGGAGAAGGCGCGAAAGAAAGACTATCCGGAAAAGCATTTTGTCACTGCAGCGCTCACAAAAATTAACATGTCCGCCGAGAAACCGCTCTATCAGTTCACGTCCGAGGAAACGTGCGATCATAAAGCTGCAGACCGCGCCGGCCAGTGCACCGGCAACAGAATAAACAGTCCCCGGCAGAGGCCCGAAGAAAGCGCCTGCGGCAATATCAAGGGGCAGACTCGGGATCGGACTGATAACCACGGCCGCTGCCATGATGACCATGTACATCAGTGGCGCAAAGCTGCCTGCGTCATTGAGCCAGACCTGTATATGTGCGGTACTGAAAAACGATGCAATGTCCCAGAAAAACTGAGCAGAGTAAATTCCGGCGACAAAGAAGAGGAACGCGGCCCCTTTTATATAGAGGGAGCCTCTCATCTGAATACTTCTATATAATCAATATACCCGGCTGCGCTTTCACGCGTATTGTCAGAGTCACTCATGATAGCGAGGCTTCCTGTTGCAGGCGGGTCCTCTCCGAATGCCCGGTGGTAATCTTCAATAATATTGATCTCCTCTTCAATCCACCTGCCCGCGTTCGCATCGCCGGTCTGGAGCGGAATCATCATGGCCTCTTTTGCGTAGGGATTTGGAATGATATCCTTATCATGTTTCCTGTTCGCCCAGATATAGTTTAAACTGCTGTGCGGCGGATATTCACCATATATAGATCTGGCCAGTCCATATTTTATCTTCTGCCCGAATGAGGCCTTATCAGGGTCATATTTGAAGATTATGTATACACGCAGCGGATAATCATCGCCCCATTTTTCTTCCGCATTACCCGTCCTGAATACATTGCTCACTTTCCACTTCCATTTGACTCTGGAATATTCGAACACATTAAATTCTTTCCTGAATATGATACCGGACGCAGAGGCATTACTGACCGCCTTCAGTATACTGTCATCTCCCTCAATTTCAACAGAATACTTTGTGTGCTCTTTTATTTTCGGGAACTCAAGCGGTTTCCAGTTTTTGAGGTCTTTGAAATCTTCCCTCATAAATTTGCCGTCCTCCGCACTGACATGGTATACAGAGACAACGAGCAATAAAAATATCATTATGACGGGGAAAAAAGGATAGCTTTTCATAAACCTAACAGCATGCCCCGCCGCTCTCGTCATCACTGCCTTTTTTCTCATGAGCAGGGGCACAGTCAAAAGGACCATAGTGGACTTTCCGGTCTCCGGTCACCCTGAAGTGCCCTGAAAAGCGCGTTTCCTTAAGCATGGATGCAGTGTTTCCGCATACGAGCATCGGCTTTCCCGTAATAAACCTGTGGTGATCATCAAGTTCAAAAGCATGGGCATAGCCGGGCACCGTTCCGAGGTAGACGGCCACCTGTCCGTAATCTTCGCAGATGTCTTCGAGATTGTCCAGTTTGAATGCGCGTACTGTTACTGAATAGAAATCAACCATGCCGACCCTGACTTCAATGGCAGGGTTGTTCAGCCTGATCTTGTGGCGCGCGACGACACGATAGTCAGGACAGCCCGCGGCCCGCAGCATCCTCCTGAAATCTTCAATATACATCGCCCCGCCAAGGCATTCACTATGAAGCAAAGGATCATGCAGCAGGTGATCAGGCACCCGTCTGCCCGCAAAGACATCGGAGAAGTAAAGCTCCCCTCCCGGCTTGAGCACGCGGAAGATTTCCTCAAAGACCCGTCTCTTGTCAGCAGAAAGATTAATCACGCAGTTTGACATCACCACATCAAAAGACCCATCTTTAATTCCGAGTTTCTTAAGGTCCTCGATATATCCTTTTTTGAACTCAACATTGGGGATGTCATACCCGAATTTCTCCATCTGGGAGTCAACATGCTTCTGCGCGACCTCGATCTGCTCATCAGTCATATCAACTCCAATGGCAAATCCCGATGGACCGGTCAGGCGTGATGCAATGAACACATCCTTTCCAGTGCCGCACCCGAGGTCCAGCACAGAGCATCCCTCCAGAGCAGAGGGGATGGGAGAACCGCACCCATAAAATTTTGTCAGTATTTCTTCATCAAGCTGGCTCTCAATCTCGCGGACCGCTGGATGCATCAATTCATCACTGCAGCAGCAGGCGCTGGTCTTGAGGTCCTGCATCC
>JAJRVB010000014.1 GCA_024277515.1 Nitrospirota bacterium
CTTTCAAATTGCGAATTCTGCGGTCAGTGCGTGTCCACCTGTCCCACCGGAGCGCTTACAGACAAAAAGGCGAGGGGCAAGGGCCGCGTACACGAACTCAGAAAAGTGAGGACGACCTGCGGTTATTGCGGCACAGGTTGCAATTTCTTTCTGAACGTAAAAGACAACAGGGTCATTAAAGTTACCTCGGACTTTGACGCGCCGGTCAATCAGGGCAACCTCTGCATCAAGGGTCGTTATGGTTATGACTTCATACACAGCCGGGAAAGAATAACAACACCTCTGGTAAGGAGGGGTGACAGGCTGGTAAAGACATCATGGGACAGGGCGCTCGACCTTGTTGCGTCAAATTTCAAGACAATTATTAAAAGACACGGTAATGATGCTGTAGGGGCCTTCTCATCTTCACGCTGCACAAATGAAGAAAATTTTCTGCTTGCAAAATTTGTCCGGACCGTTTTTAGGAGCAATAATGTGGACAACTGCGCCCGTGTCTGACACGCTCCAACTGTGGCCGGTCTGGCCACCAGCCTCGGGGCGGGCGCTGCAACCAATTCACTTGCCCAGATGCCGGAGATAGACACGTTATTTCTGTTCGGCTCGAATCCCACGGAAGCGCATCCGATTGTGTCCATATATTTAAAAAAGGCATTACGCAACGGCGCAAAACTCATTGTTGGCGACCCCAGACAGACATGGATGGCACAGCGTGCCGATGTCTGGCTTAATCTGCGTCCCGGGACCAATATAGCCCTTATGAACGGTCTTGTCCATGTGATCCTGAAACACGGATGGGAAAACAGGGAGTTTATAGAAAAAAGGACCGAGGATTTTGAGGCGCTCAGGGAAAAGGTCGGCAAATATGACCTGAAGAAGGCGGCAATGATTACCGGTGTGCCGGCAGACCGAATAGTCGAAGCAGCCCGCCTGTATTCCCATGCGGACAAGGCGATGATCGTATATGGCCTCGGCGTGACCGAGCACAGGACAGGCACCGAGAATGCGATGGCAATAGCAAACCTGGCGCTTGTCTGCGGGCATATAGGACGGTCTTCAACCGGAATAATGGCCCTGCGCGGACAGAATAATGTCCAGGGGGCGTCGGACCTGGGGCCTGCGCCGAATATACTGCCCGGTTATCAGCCCGTGGCAGACCCTGCTGTCAGGGAAAAGTTTGAAAAGGCATGGGGTGTGCCGATTTCAGACAGGGTGGGGCTCAAGTCTGTCGAGATGCTGGATGAGGCATGCAAGGGTAAATTCAAGGGACTTTATATCCTGGGCGAAGACCCCGCGCATACTGACCCGAATTCTCACGAGGTGAGGAGGGCGCTGAAATCGCTCAAGTTCCTGGTGGTGCAGGACATATTCCATACAGAGACGACAAAATATGCCGATGTCATCCTTCCTGGGGCGAGTTTTGCGGAAAAAGACGGGACATTTACGAATGGAGAGAGAAGAATTCAGCGGGTACGAAAAGCCATTGAGCCGCTTGCCGGCATGGCGGACTGGCAGGTTATATTCAAACTTGCAAACAAAATGGGGTATCCCATGACATATAAACATCCTTCAGAGATCATGGATGAGATAGCAGACCTCACGCCGAGCTACGGCGGGATCAGCTACGAACGTCTCGAAAAGGAGAGCCTGCAGTGGCCCTGTCCCACAAAGGACCATCCCGGGACAAAGACGCTTTACACTGATCTGTTTTCCCGGCCGGGCGGACTGGCGAAGTTTATGCCCCTTGACCATCAGTCATCAGGAGAAATGCCGGACAGAAAATATCCTTTTACCCTGATTACCGGAAGGATCAGGGAGCATTATAACAACGGGTCCATGACAAGAAGGGTCCCCGGGATCCTGGAGATAGTGCCGGAAGAGCACCTTGAGCTAAGTCATGAGGATGCAAAGAGGCTCAGACTGAAAAATGATGACTGGGTAAAGGTCGCCTCACGCCGCGGGAAGATAAAGGTAAGGGTCAAGGTCACAAGCCGTTCACAGAAAGGGAATGTGTTTTTATCATTCCATTTCCCTGAAGCGCTCTCAAACTTTCTTACTTCCGAGCATAGAGACCCGATTACAGGGACCCCTGAGTATAAGTCCTGTGCAGTGCGGATAGAAAAGGCCGCAAGTTAAAGAAAACAGGTTTGTTTAAAAAAAGATGGCAATAATGTTAAAATTATGCCTGACGGTGATTTTTGAAATATAAATCCAGGGCCATATGTATCTGAAAGATACATGTTTTCATAATGGCAGACTGAATCCTGAGACTGAATATTAAAGGACATTAAGTGGAAAAAACCTTGCCCGTATTACATATAGGTGATCTGATCGTTAGTCCGCCCATCATCCAGGGTGGTATGGGTGTACGGGTATCACGCTCCGGACTTGCCGCTGCGGTTGCCAATGAAGGATGTGTCGGAGTAATTGCCGGAGTCGGTCTGGGGAAGTTCGAAAACCTTCCGCGCGCGGAATATGAATCCGTCAACAGTGATGCCCTGCGGACAGAGATAAGAAAAGCCAAAAGCATGAGCAAGGGCATTATCGGCGTGAACCTGATGGTTGCGCTGTCCAATTATGAACCATTAATAACAACTGCGGTGGAAGAAGAGGTTGACCTGATAATTTCCGGTGCCGGGCTTCCCATGGAACTCCCGAAATATGTAAAAAAACGGAGTATCAAACTCGTCCCGATTGTTTCATCAGCAAGGGCCTTCAAGATTATCTGTAATAAGTGGAAGCGGAACTTCAAGAGGCTGCCGGATGCCGTGATTGTGGAGGGAAGCAAGGCAGGCGGCCATATAGGATATGATTTTCAGGATGTTATTGAGGGGAAGACCGCTTCACTTGAGGAATTGATCGTTGACATAATGAAAATTGCAAAGGAGTTTGTTCCCGAGATCCCTGTCATTGCCGCGGGAGGAATCTTTGACGGTAAGGATGTCGCCCATTTTCTCAAGCTGGGAGCCGCAGGGGTGCAGATGGGGACCCGCTTTGTATGTACGGATGAGTGTGATGTGCATGAGAATTTCAAGAAGGCCTACCTTGATGCGGGGAAAGATGACTTTGTTATCATCAAGAGTCCGGTCGGTCTGCCCGGACGTGTAATCAAGAATAAATTTGTTGAGGGTATCCTTAGCGGCAAGACTACACCAAAGGCCTGCAATTATCGCTGCCTGAAGACATGCAATCCAAAGACAGCCCCCTATTGCATTGCTAAGGCCCTGACAAATGCAGCAGAGGGAAACCTCGATGAAGGCTATGTGTTTGCGGGTTCAAACGCTTACAGGTGCAATGAAATCATTCCGGTTAAAAAACTGATACAGGACATCGTAGCCGAGACGCTTGAATATATGTAGCTGTCTTGGACCGCACAATTTAAATAATTCAGCTTCTCGATAACCAGCCCGCTGTTCTCTCCAAACTTTCTGTTAAAGCTCCCAATACACAAATAGGTAACGATTCCGTTACAGGTATCATTTGGACAGTGAAATGTAAAAATCAAAAACCAAAGATCAAAATTAAGGAGAATTATTTATATTATAAAATCCCTTCCATGAAGCTTTGCTGCGGGGTTGTTCATTCAGGTCAAGCAGAAAAATAATAA
>JAJRVB010000015.1 GCA_024277515.1 Nitrospirota bacterium
AAGCTGAAGATTGTACCACCTGATATGCCAGCTCCAGCTCCCCGATCACCGGAATACCCTTGATACTTGCCTTTATAAGGAGAGGGATATAGAGAGGGACACCCGGACTGACAACTATCATGTCAAAAGAATCAATAGCCTGTCCAGCCATGTCATCACCGATGATCTTTACCGCGGGAGCCAGTTTCTTCATACGGTCGCCGAGTAAACTGACAGGCTTACTGTCGGTGACAGAGACATTCGCCCCTGCTCCGGAAAGCAGATTGGCCGCACCTGTTCCGCTCCGCGCAAGGCCGATAACAAGTATATTTTTATTTTTAAATTCACCCAGCATTTCTGCCTTTTTTTCCGCCTGTATCATGTTCCTTTTTCATTGACAATTGATAAGCGGTAATTGTCAGTCGTCACCTCACCTTACCTTCAACGTTGTCAGACTTAAAAGGGCGAGTATGATCCCGATGATCCAGAATCTGACAATCACCTTGGGCTCCGGCCATCCTTTTCCTTCAAAATGGTGATGAATGGGCGCCATTATAAAGACCCTTTTCCCGGTCAGCTTGAATGACGCCACCTGAATGATCACAGAAAAAGTCTCCATCACAAAAATACCGCCAACGACCGCAAGCACGATCTCCTGCTTTGTAATTACCGCGACGGTGCCGAGTGCGCCGCCGAGCCCCAAGGAACCTACATCCCCCATAAATATTTCAGCAGGATAACTGTTGTACCACAGGAAGCCGAGCGCCGCGCCGAACATGGCGCCGCAAAAAACGGTAAGCTCTCCAGTCCCGGGTAAAAACAGGACATGCAGATACCTGGAAAACCCCGCATGGCCCGATATATAAACAAGCGCGCCGTTTGCAAGGCACGCAATGCCCACAAGCCCGATGGCAAGACCGTCGATGCCGTCAGTAAGATTGACGGCATTTGACGCCCCCACAATCACGAGCATAGAAAAAGGTATATAGAACCATCCCATGTCTATCAGCCATTTTTTGAAAAACGGAATGCTCAGCTTTGCAATATATACATCAGACGGGTCGCTGTAAAACAGGAGGCCTATGGCGAGCGCAAGGAGGATCTGTGCCCCGAATTTATACCAGCCCTTGAGCCCCTTTGAACTTTTTTTGATTGTCTTCAGATAATCGTCCGTCAGTCCGATAAAACCAAAACCCCCTATCGCCAGTATCATTATCTGTATATACTTGTTGGTCAGGTCTCCCCACATGAGGACGCTGATGACCACAGACAGGATAATAAGGATGCCCCCCATTGTCGGTGTTCCTGTTTTATACAAGTGCGTCTTCGGTCCGTCATCCCTGACGTGCTGGGTCACACTCAGCCTTCTGAGCTTCTCGATTATCCAGGGCGCCAGGATAAACGTTATCAGCATGGCGGTAATGACCGCAAGGGTCGTGCGGAAGGTAATGTATCTGAATACATTGAAGGGTGAGTATATGTCATGCATGGAATAAAACAGTTTATACAGCATGAGCTATCTCCTTCACGATCCTTTCCATTGACATCGAACGGGAACCTTTAATCAGGACAGTGTCCCCTTTTTTAAGGATACTCATGATGCTGCTCCCGGCTTCAACCGCGTCCGGGAATTCATATACTTCAGGACCCGGCTTTCCATCCGGGGTCCTCCTGCACTGCTCCGCTGCAAGACCCATCCTCTCTCCGACCGCAATAAAAACATCAACACCCATTTCAGATATCATCTTTCCAACAGCCCTGTGTTCATCTTCTGAAAATTCACGCAGCTCATGCATATCACCAAGGACTGCCACTACCCTTCCTCCCGCACCGATACTGACCAGCTCTTTCACCGATTCCCTGATAGAGGCCGGATTTGCATTATAAGAATCATCTATCACGGTCATACCGCACATTTCAGTCACTTCAAATCTCATGGGAACGGAACGGTATGTTTCGAGCGCTGTCTTTATCTCATCAAGACCCACGCCGAGAGAAAAACCTGCGGCTGAAGCCGCAAGGGCGTTATATACATTGAACAGACCGTGGACATTCAGATTAATCACCGTACTCCCCGCATCCCTTATGACAAGTTCAAAATCAGTGCCCCGTTCCGTGGTGTGTATATTCCCAGCCATCACATGGGCATCAGCACGGGTCCCGAATATGATCAACTGCCCGTCAAAACCGCTGATCCGTTCAATCCCCTCCATCAGACGCTCATCATCCCCGTTGACCACTGCAACGCGAAGCCCGCCCATGATTTCAAGTTTCGCGTCCCTGACCGCATCATAGCTGCCAAGCAGGCCTACATGTGCGGAACCGGTATTCGTGATGACGCCATGGCTCGGCACGGCAATTTCGCATAACCTCCGTATTTCCCCTGCTGCATTCATTCCCATCTCAAGCACCACGACCTCGTCAGCCGGGTCAATCAGTGTAAGACTCAGGGGCAAACCAATAAGATTATTCAGGTTGCCCCTGTTTTTAAGCACCCTGAACCTGCCTGAAAGGACCAGGGAAATCATCTCTTTTGTCGTTGTCTTGCCATTGCTGCCTGTGACCGCTATTAGCGGGATATCCCGTCTTGTTCTGAGAAAATGGGCAATATCCTGCAAAGACCTGAGTGTGTCGCTTACACATATAATGACCTTGCCCCGGGGAATCAACCCGGGCTCTCTCTCCACGATCGCACCGTCTCCCTTCACAAGCGCGCTCTCAACGTATTCATGCCCGTCAAATTTTTCTCCCCTTATGGCAATAAACATTTCTCCCTGCTCAATGGTGCGGGAATCAATGGATATCCCTTTAAAAGACTTTGAGTTATCCGAGAGCAGTTTTCCTCCCGTTGCTTCAATTATGTCCTCTACAGTTAACATAGCCGTTTTTCTTCAGTGTACAGGTTTCAGTTAAAACTCAACCCTGCGCCCGCCTCTTCCTTATCGCCTCCCTGACTATTTCCCTGTCACTGAAATAGCGCCTGACTCCCCTTATCTCCTGATAGTCCTCGTGACCTTTCCCTGCAATCAGCACTGCATCTCCCGCCTTTGCCATTGATACCGCCTCAATGATTGCTTCTTCTCTGTCGGGCTGTACCGTATAATTATCAGCCTCCATCCCCTTTAAGATATCGCTGATGATGGCTGAGGGGTCTTCCGAACGGGGATTGTCCGAAGTTACGATGACCACATCACTCAGCAGAGATGCCGCAGCCCCCATGAGAGGTCTCTTTGTCCGGTCACGGTCACCGCCGCATCCAAAGACAGTGATAATTCTCCCCCCTGTCATGTCCCGTGTTTCCTCTATCAGCTTCCTCAATGCGTCATCCGTATGGGCATAGTCGACTATGCAGAGGAAGTCCTGGCCTTCATCGACACTTTCAAACCGTCCTTCAACCGGCCCTGCGTCCCTCAGACCCTCCTGTATGGCGTCTTCACCGATGCCCAGGGAATATGCGATCCCGATTGATGTCAGTATGTTATATACATTAAAACGTCCGATAAGGCGTGACGCGACCCGGTATGTGCTGCGGGGCGTCCGCACATCAAAGCTCAGTCCGGCCGGACATACGGAATCTCCGCCCTTTCCTTCATCTATATTGACGGCCCTGATCATTGCTCCCTCGTCAATGCCGTATGTCACAACATGACAGTCGAGTTTTTCCTCCAGCTCCCTGCCCTTCGGATCATCCCTGTTCAGGACCGCTGTCCCCTGTCTGTCCAGATAGTCAAGAAAAAGTCCGCACTTGGCATTGTAATAGTCATCCATTGTCCCGTGAAAATCGAGATGGTCCTGCGTAAAATTCGTGAACGCCGCGACACTGAAAGAGCATCCCTTCAATCTCCCGAGAGCAACGGCATGAGAGGAAACTTCCAGGACACCGTATTTCATATCGTGTTCCACCATTTCGCCCAGATAACGCTGCAGGTCGGAAGATTCCGGAGTTGTATGCGATGCATGTACTGTTCTGCCTCCCGTCATATATGAAATCGTTCCCAGCAAGCCGGCATGTTCACCTCCGGCA
>JAJRVB010000016.1 GCA_024277515.1 Nitrospirota bacterium
CAAGTCTCTTTGAAAGGTACGAGCCGGTAAGGGCGTCTATATTCGCTGTCAGTTCCTGTAATCTCAGCTCCCGTTCGATTCCGGCCTTGTTATCTGCCGGGGGAGACATGATCATATCTATCTGTAATCTTCTCCTCTCAAAGTAGAGCCGTGTTACTTCATTAAGAATATCATCCCTTAACTGGACCATTAATCTCGAGCGTGTATCAATTGAGGTCTGGGCGCTGTTCCAGATGAGGTCCCCGAGCTGCCATGTAAGGGAAACAGACCATCCCTTGTCCCGGTCTTTTGTAACATCATCGTATTTCACATACTCCCCATCCACCTTGTAGAAGGTGTAGCTGTTCTGCCAGTCATCTCCCTTGTCGTAGGCGAACCTGACATCAGGCAGCAGGGCCTTCCTTGCCGCGGCCTTTCTCCAGTTGCGGATTTTGTCGGGTGAGACTTCCGCGTATTCAATTGCCGCTTCCTTGATCTCTGCTATGGAAGGTTCGTTTGCGAATGTAAGAGAGGTATCCAGACCCATGGTCTCGCCGTAACCGGAATCATCGTCCTGCCCGGCTGAAAGAGGGGATGATATGTATATGCCTCTCTTTGTGACGGCCCAGAGAGAAGGGGGGAGGTCCCTGACAGGAGGCGCAAAGGCAAGATAGCGGATATCTGCCGACACCATGCCTTTATACAGTTCTTCCCAGCTTTCCGTCTGTTTTGAGTATCTGAAGATTCCCCTGTCTGTTGCCGCGTAAAGGTGCCCGGGATCTGTTACTGTCATTTCAATGTCCCGGATATTGTGGCTGCCAAGCCCGATACGGCCCGCCTGTTTCCAGGTCAGTCCGGCATCGCGCGTCACAAGGAGGCCCATTGGTGTAGCTGCATACAGAGTGTCCTGGTCTGCGGGATCAATCATGATTTTTCTTATATAGGAGATTCCCCTGATTTCAGACACACCTGCCGGGACGTTTTCTTTCCCCCCTTCTTCCCTGGCAAGGAAACGGACGGCCTCATCATCAATATCAGCTGCATATATCCGTGTCCATCCAGCGCCTCTGTTCAGGCTTTTATATATTCCCCTGAATGAAGCGGCATACAGTATAGCGCGGTTACGGGTGTCTGCGCTTAATGATGTAATAGTAACGCCGTACGGGAGGTTATGCCCCTTTTGCCAGGTTTTTCCATTGTCCCGTGTATAGAAAACGCCTGCTGCCGTTCCTGTATATATAGTCTCCGGCTCGACCGGATCAACGGCAATGGCAAACACATTATTCCCCGGTTTCCCTATGCCCTTAAATATCCGTTTCCAGTCCGATCCCTGGTCACTGCTTCTGTAAAGACCCTTTGCCGTGCCTGCATATATTACCGCCGGATTCACGGGACCTGCTGCAAGGGCATATATCCCGTTGCCCGTACCCCTGAATGAGAGAATTTCGCTCCATGTTCCGCCCCGGTCAGTGGTTATGAATACAGCTTTATCTGAACCTGCATATACTACATCAGGATCTGTCGGACTGACCGCAATTGAGTGAAGGTCAATACTCCTGATGCCCCGGCTTACATCTTTCCATACCGTCTCCTGAGCGGCATGACTTGTCGGAGTAAATATTATAGTAAGGAATAAACAACATATCGCTGCTGCCGGCAATCCATTCATCACTGTCCCCTCCCTGAACAAAATTGTCCGCACCCGGATTTGAATAATATGAAGATAAAATCAAGGTGGTGCGTATGGCCCGCTATAAATTAGCATTTTGAGGGAGGAATGTATACTGTCAATTCTGACAGGTGTCAGGTGCAATGGAAAAGACTGATATCGAGGTTCAACCTCGATATGGGCATGATTTTTCTATTTAAAAATGGGGCGCTGTCCCAAACCCCGGATGCCTTCCGGCGGAGTTACTTATTTGAGCGGCCAAATAAGTAACCAACAAAGGCCGCCCCGGTGATTGTTTCTAAACGGGCTGTTTTAGAGCTGCCCGCTAAATTAAAAAAACTCGGTCGAATCGACCTCAGACAGTTTTTAATTCTTAACGCATTCAGACCTGAATCATCCCTAAAACAATCAAAGGGGATAAAAAAGACAAAAGAAAAAGTATGTTCAACTTGTCAGTTGAACTGCATTTGTTTTTTATATCCCCATCAGCGATTTTAGGTTCTTGGGGTGATGAGGGAAAAGAATTAATTGGTGTCTGAGGTCGATTCGACCGAGTTTCAATTAATTCCCCGAGTTTGTGTGAAGAACCGTTAAAAAATCGGTCTGGGCCACCTTTCTTTGGTTACTTTCTTTTGTGGTAAAAGAAAGTTACTCCGCCGGAAGGGCATCTTGATGAAGTCATAATAAGCTTTTACATGACTCGTAAATGCTTTTTGTATGCAGCTCAATTAATACTCTTCACTCCCCACGACCTGATTAGCCAGCAAACTCCAGGTCTTGTCTCTTTCTATCCTTGACTCATCAACGAGCCTATTGCTCTCTTCATCGCGGATTTCGGTAGAGACCTTATTAAATACTTCGGAATTGACAGCACCGTCAAAGAACTCATCCTTGGTCATAAAATATTTTCCTATATTTTCCTTTGACATTAACTTACTCCTTTTTTAAATTATCGGTATATTGGGGGAATAATTTAGAGGCATCAGAAATATTCTTTTCTTTACCATTAAAATACAATGTATTTCCAATCCTCATGTATAGCACTGCATTATCTTTTTCACTTGCAGTTGAATCTAACACAATCTCTGCTATACATACGCCCTTTTTATAGTCAGCTAAAGAGCTTATTTCCATGACCCATACGAAATGAGGCAAATTAATATTAATTATAAATGAATCCAGTTTATCATGTCCAGACTTAATGTTTTCCAGTTTTCTTCTTTTAAAGGACTTGTTTGTGGTAATGAAAAAACGCGTAACCCAGGGCTTGCCGGAATATTTTTCAAGTTCATTGATAAAATTCCTGAAATACTTCATTGCCTTTTGTTTCGCCTTCTCTGCGGGAAGAAATGCTTTTTCAGGAAGAGGACAAACTGCTGTGACAATAGAATTAATTGAATAACCACCTCCGGGGTACACTTTTGCATAATTATCCGGATCATTATCGTATCCAAGGAGCGCATAGGGAAAAAAGTTGTCATCGATTGTGATAAATTGTTTGAGGAACGAAAAGCTGTCTATAAAACCATCGCTATCTTCTGTATACGGCCTGTTATAATCGATTGTATGCCCAACTAATGCAACGACATGCCCGGCAAAACTGGCAAGAACAGGGAATCCGGATTCAACATAAGTATAAACTTTTTTCAATTCTTCTGAATCAGCACGAGGAAGGCTCGTATGTTTTTTAACACTTACAATAACGGGATAGACCCCAAATGATGATAATATTTGAGAGTAATCTGTATATGTCATCCCCCGGTATGGGAAAGTACGTCCACGCGCAGTCCCGGTCATCTTGACCAAATCAAATGGGTATACTTCACCGTAAAGCGTATATCTTTCGGACAAATATCGGCAAATTGACCAAAGAGCAGAATGAGCGCAGACTGTAACATCAATATCCTGTGATGTATATGGAAATCCTGAAACCTTGAACTTTGCACCATGAAGGTGTACAGCAAACTCAGTAAGCATATAAAAAAAGTTGCTGCTGATCCCGCTATTAGTTGCCTGGGGGTTAATTACTGTTCGCCCTATGCATCTTTCGCTGACTTGTCTGATGATGCTGTAGCCAAGATATTTATCAGAATATTGTTCGGAGAAATAAAGCACTTCATGAACGTTTTCAATTTGATCTGAGCAGAAATGCAGGCGGCAGGTTAGGGGAGATGGAACGGAAAATTTTTTGGAGTAGAATTGACTGAACAGGTTTTTATGGTCTTTACATATATAAGTTTGCTCTAAAACTATTGTGCGAACAGAGTGCCTTAAGTTTTCATATAGCAATTTATATCCCCAGTCAGATAAGTTTTCACACTCATTCCTGACATGCCTCCAACCTATCTCTTCATTGCCGGGGACAATTGAAATCAGTTTTGAATCTGAGTATGTACTGTTCATAAAAACCTAGATTAATAATATCTTATTTTAAAGGGACGCTTCTTGAGCAGATTAGGTATTTCGGTCCCGATTACTATTCTCGGTAATACCGTTGTCTGTGACGGCGTTTGCTGCGTACTTGTTTTTTGCTTTTCAGAAACAGAGGTTTTTCTTGTTTTTTTCATAATATCTCTGTTTTATATAAATCCCACGATGATTGTATCAGCCCAGACTTGATTCCCCATGACATCTATTTTATATATTTTGATAGTTGAGTCAAGCAAAAAATAAATTGCATCTACAAATATTGCTTCAAATACCTGCCTGTATGTGATTTCTTTTGTCTGGCTATCTTTTCAGGCGTCCCCTGGGCAACTATATGCCCGCCTTCATCTCCGCCCCCGGGGCCTATGTCTATGATCCAGTCTGCGCTTTTTATTACATCAAGATTATGCTCAACCAGCAGGACCGTATTCCCGGCATCAACAAGATCGTTCAGCACGCTGAGGAGTTTTTTGATATCGTCGGGATGCAGGCCTACTGTGGGTTCATCGAGTATATATAGATACCCTGTCCGTTTTGACATGCCGAGTTCAGCACATATTTTGAGTCTCTGTGCCTCGCCGCCTGAAAGGGTCGTAGCCGGCTGTCCAAGCCTCAGATAGCCGAGCCCGACTGAAGCCATCAACTTTAATTTGCTGACTAATGAAGGAACGCGGCGGAAAAAAACAATGGCCTCATCAATGGTGAGATTCAGGACCTCGGAGATATTTTTGCCGTTATATGTGATATTCAGGATTTCCGGTTTGTATCTTTTCCCGCTGCACTCTTCACATTTGACATACAGGTCTTCAAAGAAATACATCTCGAGCCGCTGATGGCCTGCGCCTGTGCATGCAGGGCACCTGCCGCCCTCCGTATTGAAAGAGAAGTGCCCTGGTTTATATCCGAGCAGGCCTGCCTGAGGCTGTTCCGCAAACAGCCTTCTGATGGGATCAAAGGCCTTGATATACGTAACCGGATTTGACCGGGGGCTCTTCCCGACCGGATTCTGGTCTATGATCTTCACTCCCCTGAGATGCTCAAGACCTTCTATTGTTTTAAATGGCAGTGAGGTCCTGAAATCTACCTTGAAGTGGTTTGCAAGCGCGCTGTAGACCGTGTCCTTTACAATGGTGCTTTTCCCTGATCCTGATACCCCTGTAATACAGGTGAGTGTGCCGAGCGGAATAGTGATATCGATATGTTTCAGGTTGTTCCCTGAAGCCGCCCTGATGACGAGCATGTTTCCGCTGCCATTTTTTCTCGATAGTGGTAGATGGATTGATTCCTCATTTCTGATATAATCTGCCGTCAATGTATCAGTCCTGAGAAAATCCGTGATCCGGCCTGAATATACCAGTCTGCCGCCTTTCTCTCCGCCCCCCGGACCGAGTTCAACCACCCAGTCGGAAGCCTCTATAATCGCCCTGTCATGTTCCACCGCAATGACGGTATTCCCGGCGTCCGCAAGCTCTTTTAAAATATCCGCGATCCTGCTTACATCCTGAGGATGAAGGCCGACTGTCGGCTCATCCAGCACATAGAGTGTCCCTGTCAGCTTTGAGGCAAGCTGGTTTGAAAGGTTTATCCTCTGCGATTCCCCGCCGGACAGGGTCCTGGCGTCACGGTTCAGCGTCAGATACCCAATCCCGACCCGGACAAGAAAATGCAGCTTGAGGTGGAGCTGCCTCATGATTTCAGAGGATATGTCCTTTTCATGTTCCGGGAGGTCCAGTCCCCGGAAAAAATCACGCAGGTGACCGATCGACATGTCTGAAATCCGGGCAATGTTCAGCCCGCCGACCCTGTATGATAATGCCTCCGGCTGAAGCCTGTGTCCCCTGCAGTGCCTGCATGTTTCCGCCTTCCTGTATCTGCTCAGAAATACCCTGACATGCATTTTGTACCGTTTGCCTTCAAGCTTTTTGAAAAAATCATCCAGGCCGCGGAAATCACGGGCACCTTTAAATATGAGTTCCCTTTTCTCTTCGGGCAGCTTTTTGTAGGGAATTTTCAGGTCTATTCCGTGCGTCTTTGCGGCCTTTGCAAATTGCCTGTACCACCTGCGTGCCGCGGGTTTGCTCCATGGCCCTATGGCGCCCTGCTCAAGAGAAAGGTCCTTGTCAGGGACGATGCAGTCTTCAGAATATTCGAGTGTATTCCCAAACCCCTTGCAGACGGGACAGGCGCCGAGGGGGTGGTTGAATGAAAAGAGGAGGGGCTGGGGTTTTTGGACCTCCATGTTACAGCCGGGACAGGTCAACTCCGACTGAAAGCGGAGGAGTGTCGTGTGTTCGGGTGAATCGCCGGGGATTTCTATCTTCAGCCTTTGATGACCATGTTCCCAGGCGGTCTCTATCGAGTCGGAGAGGCGGGGTTCATCCCTTATAATAAGCCTGTCGAGTATCACTTCCCGTGTCTTATCATCATCCGGACCGCCTTTGCGGACCCTGTGAAAACCCTCCTTCCGCAGTTCTTCCACCGTACTTGTGGAATCAAAGATTATGAGGGCCTTTGACCCCGGGTATTGTTCAATAATCTTCCTGACCACGGTTGACGGTGTCCATGACTTTAATTCAAGGTCACATTCCGGGCAGTAAGGCCGTCCGATTTTTGCATAGAGAAGACGCAGATAGTCATAAATTTCGGTTGTCGTGCCTACGGTCGAACGCGAAGTCTTTACAGAGTTCCGCTGTTCGAGCGCGATCGCGGGCCGTATGTTTCGAATTGAATCGACATCCGGACGGTCCAGTTTTTCAAGAAAGAGCCGGACATAGGTGGAAAGGGATTCGATGAAGCGCCACTGTCCCTCGGCAAAGATCGTGTCAAAGGCGAGGGACGATTTACCCGATCCCGATACACCGGTGATCGTAATAAACCTGTTGTGAGGCAACTGGAGGCTTATATCTTTCAGGTTGTTCTGCCTTGCCCCTTCAATTATGAGCTTATCAGCGGACATCCTGATATTTTAACAGTATATGGGACAGGTTTGGAACATGCATGAATTTGATATAATGGGGCTAAATAATAAATGACAAATGTCAAAGCTCAAATTTCAAATCAAACCTTAATTAATCGATCTAAACCACCTATGAAATAGGTGGTGGGGCGTGGGGGCGGAGGCCCCACACAGAATATGTCCACCAATGGAATTGGTGGGTAAAATGTTATATGTTAAAATGACGCATGGA
>JAJRVB010000200.1 GCA_024277515.1 Nitrospirota bacterium
AGACCTCTCTACCTCATTGAAACCCCCATTGTAATTACGGATGTCAAGACCGCGGAACTCATAAAATACGCCTCAAATGCATTTCTGGCCACAAAGATTTCTTTTATAAATGAACTCGGCAACCTCTGCGAAGTCGCAGGGGCAAATGTGCAGACCGTGGCAAGGGGGATGGGGCTTGACCGCAGAATAGGCCCCAAGTTTCTCCATGCGGGTCCGGGATACTGGGGATCATGCTTCCCGAAAGACACGCTCGCCCTATTGCAGATCGGGAAGGAAAATGATGTTGACCTCGGCATTATTGCGGCTACTGTAAAGGCAAATGAATTTCAGAAAGAAAAGGCTGCAGCCAGGATCACCGGGACATTGGGAAAGTTAAAGGGCAGGACAGTGTGCATGCTCGGTCTTTCATTCAAGCCGAACACGGATGACCTCAGGGACGCCCCTTCTCTCTATATCATCAGGAAGCTGCTCAAGGGAGGGGCAAAAATCAGGGCATACGACCCGGTAGCCATGAAGGAAGCCAAGAAACTTTACCCGAAGATAACATATTGCAAAGATGCGTATGAGGCTGCAAAGGGGGCAGAGGCCGTAGTAATCGTCACAGAGTGGAACCAGTTCAGAAACCTGGACTTGAACAAGATCAAAAAGATCACCAAAGGTGATTTCTTTTTTGACCTCCGCAACATATACGAACCTCAGAGGATGATAAAAGCGGGCTTTAACTATTATTCTGTCGGAAGATCTCAGATGTAAGGGGGACAGTTTCATTTTTTCGATTCAGGGAGACGATCCCTTGACATTACAGGGCAAATTCAACTAAATTAATCGTTATGCGAAGACCATTTATTGCCGCAAACTGGAAGATGCAAAAGACCATTGAGGAGACAGAGGAGTTTATAAACGCCTTTCTGCCCCTGGTCAAAGACGTAACGGATGTTGACATATTGATAGCGCCGCCTTTTACTTCCCTGGATGCCGCGTCACGGCTGCTCAAGTCATCAAATGTGATACTCGGCGCCCAGAACGTTTATTTTGAGGAAAAAGGCGCTTATACAGGCGAAATTTCTCCTGCCATGCTCCTCTCCGCAGGATGTTCCTGTGTGATCATCGGACATTCCGAGAGAAGGGAATATTTTTCCGAGACTGATGAGATTGTGAATAAAAAAATCAGGCTTGCACGTGACAAAAAACTTGACGTTATCCTCTGTATCGGGGAATCCCTTGAGCAGCGGGAAGCAGGCAAGACCTTTGAAGTCCTTGACGGTCAGCTGACCGGTTCCCTGAATAATCTGACGCTGGACGGCATTACAATAGCCTATGAACCAGTATGGGCCATCGGCACCGGGAAGACGGCAACAAAAGAGCAGGCCAACGAGACCCATGCATATATTCGCGGATGGCTGGGAAAAAACAAAGAAGGCGCTGAGAATATCAGGATACAGTATGGAGGCAGCGTAAAGCCGGAAAATATAGCGGACCTCATGTCTCAACCTGAAATAGACGGCGCACTCGTAGGCGGAGCGAGTCTCAAACCCGACAGTTTTGCAGGGATTGTATCGGGCGCAATAAAACAATAAGAAGGAACATATCATGTATACAACAGTTCTTGTGCTTCATTTAACAGTATGCCTGTTTCTCATTTTTATCATCCTTATACAGAGCAGCAAAGGCGCGGAAATGGGGGCCGCCTTCGGTGGTTCAAGCCAGACCCTCTTCGGAAGCAGGGGCGCGGCGACCTTCCTGAGCAAAATGACTACTGCCGCGGCAATATTATTCATGCTTACTTCCCTGTCCCTTGCCATTATTTCGGTGAAGAGGGCATCTATCATGTCTTCAGTGCCGGTACAGGCCGCCCCTGCCCAGCCCCTTTCGGACAACACTCCGGGCCCTATTCAGGAACAGCCTGCAGCGCCCGGACAGGGGGAAGTCCAGGACACTCCTGCACCGCAGCAGCCTGCGGAACCAAAATAAAACACATAATTCACGCGATATAAAAAGAGGAATTCATCACCAGACGTCTTACGCCTGAATCCGAATTCCTCTTTCTTATTCCGGTGTTCAGCAGGTCTTCAAATAATTCTTTTACCTGACCTGAACATTTCCAATACTGTTACTGCATTAATTCAGTTCCGGATGCTCCATCATCTTGACCAATGCCTTTTTCTGTATATCGCTTATGGCCGACGCGCCGTCCGTGGTACCGCCAAGACTGCTCACAATTGTGCCGATGTTATTGGTATATGCCAACCCTGCGGCCTTCTCCTCTTCACGCGTAGGCTGCTGTCCCCCGTCCCAGATGACCCACCGCGTATGCTCGGCGACCATGATATCCTCCTGAATCCCCATCAATGATGCAAATGAAGCAGGGGTGCCGCCCGATGTAAAATCGGAGCGTGTTCCCGAACCATTCAACCAGCCCATATTTAATGACGGGACCGGCATTGCTGCTGCAACGGCTGCACGGTCATATGAAAGATCGCCGCCATCCCCTACAAGAGACGCCACCCAGTTAAATGCCACTACCTGAGGGATAGGCCAGTTCTGTGCCTGACCATTGAAATCATAATAGCTCCCCATGTCCGGAGGAAGATCAGAAAGCTGCATTCCAAGCGCTGTCGCAATATTGGATTTCATCTGGGTTATGTCCGAATTGCTCGCAGCTATTGCCGCCTGAAACGTTTCAAAGGCGCTTGAATATGCAGTATTCATCTGCTCCTGTACCAGGGCAGTAAGCAGGGTCGGATCCTCATAATACTGGGAATACTGCTTGTCAAGATTTTCCATGGCGGTCATCATGGCCTGGACAGCAAGATTGAATGTCGTTATCTGCGTCCCGCTTGCATTAAGGGCGTTGAGGGCGTCCGTATAGCTCGTCTTTATTTTCATGGCGGCAACACGGATAAAGAACGTGCCCATTGCAGACTCGATCGCGCTCTTTGTATCAGTACTGAATGCATTAAAGGCCGCAGACGCGTCAGGATCACTCTCCACAACTTCTCCGGCAGCATCATGCGCAGCCTGGATCAGGCCAAGGTCTATGCCGGATGCTATGCCCGCATCAATGAATATATCCGCAATCAAACCACCCGCCTTTGCCATGTCATCTGTGGCCTGGGAAGGGTTGTCCACCGCGCTTTTAAACAGTGTCGTAAAGTTGCTCAGGTCCTTGTCCGGCTGATTATAAACCAGTTTTTCCTTGAATGTCTGGAGCTGCGCCGCGGTAACCCCGTTGCCCGTCAGAAAATTTTCAAACCCGTTTTTTATGGCGGTCCTGCCGAGAGTGGCTATACCGGTTACTTCCGAGTCGCTCAGATTCGGGGTGCGGGTAAGTATCAGTCCATATGCGACAACGATCGGGTCGTCTGTGCCTGCGCCTGACAATGACTGCAAGATCATGTCTGTCTGGGTAGTTGAGAGCGCATTTACCCCCAGCTGTCCTGTTACTCCATCCGGCGGTGCAGGGACAAATGATTTACGGACAACAGTACCTGAAGAGTCTTTAACCGTCAGGACGAGAAAATTCGTGTCCGGACTGGTGGGGACATTAGAAAAACTGAAGGTGATCTTGCCGTTGGAATCAGCAGTCGATGAAGTGGTGCTCAGATCAGTCACACTTCCATCACTGTTGACTTTGGACATGGTGACACTGTACTCATTTCCGGATGTAAGGGCAGCCTCGGCGTAAGAATACACAAACAAGAGTGCCGCAGCTATCACCATCCCGGTGAAGAATCTGTTACAGGTTTTTGAAATTTTCATTATAGCCTCCATTATATTTAGTCATGATTTGATTATTCCTAATTGCCGCTGCCGCTGATACTGGCAGTGCTGCCGTCGCTGCTGCTGCTGTTACTGCTGCTACTGCTACTGCTACCGCTGCTGCCGCAGCTGACAACGGTCATCAATGACGCAACCATCAGTACAGCACAAATTAACGAGACAATCTTTCTTTTCATTTTTTCCTCCTGAAGTAATGAGATTAATTACTGAATTACTCAGTAATATTGATGCAGACAGAATTTAAAAAGGCCTTAACAGATAAGCCTGATAACCTTTCGCACACATGAGACTAATATCGGCACAAAACTGTAAAAACTTTAGACAGTGCGGCAGATATTTTTTTCCCGGCTTTTTATGTTATTATTTTTGCATCCTGAAGAATGAATCTCTCATCTGTACATGAATAATTCAATATCAAATGTCCTGGAAATATACAGACTCGTTGTGCAGCAGCATTACACAAGAGACGACGCGGCCAGAGAAGTCGGGGAGAAAAATAATACTGATTGTGAAGACCTTTTGTCCATATGTACAAGGGACTTAAACATCAGTCAGGACAGGTTTGATTATTTTCTGGAGTCAAGAAACAACTTTAATTTCAAGAACTTTCTTTTCAGACGTTTCCCGGCACATCACGACAAAATCATCAGGTTTTTCAATACATTTGAAGACACCAGTGACATCCCCATTCTCGATTTTTCTAAAATAATCAAGCCAAAGTCCCCTCATGAAAAGAAAAGCCTGACAAACCAGGCGATACTGGGCTCTTTAAAAGAGAACTTTCTGGACTGGATAGCGCGTCCTGATCTGCCGCAGGATGTAAAAGAGGAGCTGAAACGCTGGATCGTTAAAATTGAAGG
>JAJRVB010000017.1 GCA_024277515.1 Nitrospirota bacterium
AAGAATCGCCCTCAGGAACAACGGGGTCATTGATCCCTGCAACATTAATCACTATCTTGCTGTCGGTGGATATGCCGCCCTTGAGAAAGCGATGGCATTAATGACACCTGACCGCGTCCTTGATGAAGTGGACAGTGCGAATCTCAGGGGAATGGGCGGAGCCGGATTTCCTGCCGGCAGAAAATGGGCGCATACAAAATCAGCTCCGGGTGATATCAAGTTTGTCATAGCAAACGGTGACGAAGGAGACCCCGGCGCTTTCATGGACAGGTCAATCATGGAAGGCGACCCGCACAGCCTTCTTGAGGGAATGGCGCTCTGCGCGTATGCCATAGGCGCCCAGTACGGGTTTATCTATGTAAGACATGAATATCCTCTTGCTGTAAAAAATCTGAAAATCGCAATAAACCAGGCTGTAGAACTCGGGCTCCTGGGAGAAAATATCCTGGGGACTGATTTCAGCTTTACAGTAGATATCAGGGAAGGCGCCGGAGCTTTTGTATGCGGTGAATCTACTGCCCTTGTTGCATCCATTGAAGGTGAAAGGGGTTTTCCAAGACCAAGACCCCCGCGGCTTTCTCAGCCCGGAGGCGGACCATGGGGATATCCCAGCAACCTCAATAATATTGAAACATACGCCTGTGTTCCCGTTATCGTTGAACACGGCTCTGATTATTTTACGTCAATCGGTACAAAATCCTCACCAGGCACAAAAGTATTTGCCCTTACCGGCAAGGTCAGGAACACGGGACTGGTTGAAGTTCCGATGGGGATGACTTTAAGAGAAATAATCTTTGATATCGGCGGCGGAGTTCTCGGCAATAAAAAATTCAAGGCTGTTCAGACCGGCGGTCCCTCCGGAGGCTGCCTTCCCGCAGAGCACCTCGATCTGCCGATAGATTTTGACTCCCTTGCCTCGGTCGGGTCCATGATGGGCTCCGGAGGAATGGTTGTTGTGGATGATGACACATGTATGGTTGATCTTGCAAAGTTCTTCCTCTCATTTACCCAGTCGGAATCATGCGGCAAATGTCCTCCATGCAGAATCGGAACATATCAGATGCTCCGGATACTTGAGAGAATCACTTCCGGAAAGGGTGAACAGGGTGACATCAGGAAACTCGTTGATCTTGGAGAGTATATTCAGAGGGGCTCTCTCTGCGGTCTCGGCCAGAGCGCTCCAAACCCTGTGCTGAGTACAATCAAGTATTTCAGAGAAGAGTATGAAGAACATGTTTACGAAAAATACTGCAGGGCAAACGTATGCAGCGACATGGGCGCCTTTGTAATAGATCAGAATGCATGCATCAGATGCGGTTTATGCAAAGAGGCATGCGCATTCAATGCCGTCAATGAAACAAGGGACAGGTACTTGATCGACCGTTCGGCATGCACACAGTGCAAGGCCTGCTATACAGCATGTCCCATTAATGCTGTTCTGATCAAAAAACCCAGACATGTCATTCTTGAAGAAGAATTCAAAGTCCCTGTAGATAAAATTGAAATTATAGACAGGAGGGCAAAAATGATCCTTAAAGACCTTTTAAAGAATAAACCCAAATATGTGGTCACAATCACCCAGGACCAGCCTGCGATCGACGCGGTAAAACTCATGGCTGAGAAAGGTATAAGTGACGTACTGATCGTCGATAATAACAATAAGCTGGTAGGCATTTTCACAGAAAGAGATGTAGTGAAATGCGCAAACAAAAATGTACCTTTAGATAAGGCTCAGCTCAAAAACCTGATGTCAACAAACATCACCACTTTTGAACCTACAGCGGAAATAAGCTCGGTAATCCAGGTCGTTGCCAAGGAAAAAATTCGTCATATGCCGGTAGTTGAAAATGACAGGATTATCGGAATTATAACTTACAGAGATCTTGTGTCACATGTCCTGCCGGAGGTTATTTATATGGCAGAGTCCATTTATTAGAGGTTAAATATGGATATAAAAAAGAAGGTTATTAAATTAGAGGACATAAAGAAAGACGCTGATGAATTGCAGTGTCCCGTGGAAAAGTCATTGTACCTTATAACCGTGTTTCTCTCAGGTCCTATGTGCGGCAGGTGCTTCCCCTGCTCTATGGGATGTTACGAGGCAAAATTGATCCTTGACAACATTATCGCGGGTAACAGTTCATATGAAGAACTCGAAAACCTTAAGCGAATCGCAGATGAAGTACTGGTCAGTTCACTCTGCAAAAAGGGGAAGGATACCGCCAAATTCCTTCTGGAATGGATCGACACGGGTGATTTCGAAAAGCACATCAACGGCATCTGCCCTGAAAAGGTTTGTCCTGAATATATTGAATACAGGATCATTTCCGATAAATGCACAATGTGCGGGGATTGCCTTCATGCCTGCAAATTAGGCGCTATTCATGGTGAAAAAAAGGAACAGTTTATCAGTGGATATCAACCATTTGAAATTCGCCAGATAAAATGCACGAAGTGCGGCGAATGCATAAAGGTATGCCCTGAAAAAGCCATCGTTCTGCTTGACGTAAAGAGCGAAGAACCGGTTGGAGTTTAGAAAAGACCAAAAATAAAAATGAAAAAATTAAAATTTCGGGATGGATTCAATTAATAAACTACCTTAATTTTGATTTTTAATATTTAATTTCTAATTTAATTTTTACAGGGGGTTTTAAATGTCCAAGAAAGTTAACCTGACAATAGATGGGAAAGAGACTCAGGTCTCTGAAGGCACCAATCTTATTGATGCCGCTGAATCCGTAGGAGTTCATATCCCCAACCTTTGTTACCTGAAAGGTATGAGAGGAATCGGGGCATGCAGGATGTGTCTGGTGGAGATCGAAGGCATGAAGGCGCCGATGATCGGGTGTACAACAAAAGTCAAAGAAGGAATGGCCGTTAATACAAAGACCGAAAATGTTGAAGAGGTCAGAAAATTCGTAATAGACCTGGTCCTCTCCATGCACCCCCTTGACTGCATGACCTGTACTAAAGCAGGTGTATGCAGTCTCCAGAAGTATGCGTACGATTTTGGAATAAAGGAATCCAAGTTCACCAGAAAGAAATTCGGCTATCCTGTAGATGAAGCCAATCCCTTTATCAAGAGAGATCCTGATTACTGCGTCCTCTGCGGAAGATGTGTAAGGGTCTGTAAAGAGCAGGGAACGAATGTCCTGGAGTTCATGGGAAGAGGTGTTGGTTCGAAAATCGGCACTGCCATGGACAAGCCGCTGCAGGAATCTGAATGCACCTTCTGTGGAAGCTGCGTTGATGTATGCCCCGTAAATGCCCTGCTTGAAGCTGACAGGTGGAGAAAAGGGAGGGAATGGGAATATGCCAAAATTAATTCCGTCTGCCTCTCATGCGGAAACGGCTGTGATATAACAGTTAGTGAAAAAGACGGTTCAGTCGTAAAAATAAATGCCGGAGCTGATGAAGGCTCGGCGGAAAAATATATCTGTGCAACAGGAAGGTTCGGATTTGAGTCCGCCATGTCTGATGCGCGTATTACTGCACCTATGAAACGCGTTGACGGTAAACTTCAGGAAACTACCTGGAAAGAAGCATTGAAAATTGTTGCCGATAAAATTAAAGGCGCAAAAGACAATACCGGGATCATCAGCACAGGAAACATTTTAAATCAGGACGCCTCTGTCCTCTCAAAATTCGCATCCGATGTAATGAAAACAAAAAACGTGGACACAACCGTAAGCCTTTATTCTGATGCGGATTCATTGAGACGTTCAGATACTGTTGATATTGATAACGCAGATACAATAGTCCTGGCAGGACTTGACACGTCCCAGAAGGACAGGGTCCTCCCGGCCCTTGACGCGGCCGTAAGAAAAAGAGCGTCCAGAGGCGCGAAGCTTATTGTTATCAATCCTCAGGAGTCCGCAGCAGGTGCAGCCGCAACGGTAAACATCCGGGCTGATGAAGCATCATCTCTTGCAGGATTGTCAAAGGCATTAATTGACGCCGGATGCAAGGCTGATAAAGATCTTTCCTCTGCTGTGTCCGGATCAACAGTGTCAGAGGAAATTACAAAAGCTGCTGAACTGCTGAAAGGGGCAAAATCACCCGTTATATTCTGTTCCCCTTCCCTTTTCAACGCAGCCAAAAACCTTTCACTTCTCCTGAAAATAAAAGTTGCAGCAGTACCTTTTGAAGCCAACGCGAGAGGCGTTGTCACGCTCGGTCTGACCACAGACGGCAAGACTTACCAGGAAATGGTTTCCGGAAGTATGTACGTACTGTATGCAGTCGGTGAAGTCCCTGTTAAAAAGAGACCCAGGGCAAGCTTTCTTGTGGCCCAGACAACATACTTAACTGATTTCGCGAAGGAAGCTGATGTTGTACTGCCTGCTGCCTCATATCTTGAGTCCAAAGGTACAATAGCTAATTATCTTGGAAAGAACAAAACCGTTAACCGGATAATCGAACCGGCCGGCGAGTCAATGCAGCATAAGGACATTATTATCGAGCTCTCAAAGGTCATGGGATCGCCCATAAAAGAATCCGCTCCAAAGATAAAGGGCGTCAAGGAAA
>JAJRVB010000201.1 GCA_024277515.1 Nitrospirota bacterium
GCGCTGAATTTTCTTCCTGACCATTTTTTTTATCTCCGTCTCCTGGGCATAGAGATAAAAGGGGATGTTCATCTGGATATCAAGGTTTTTGTGGTTGGAAGAGCGGATTTCAACCCTGAAATTATCAGAAACCCCTCTTCCGTAACCGGTCATGGACTGCGGCTTTGTCATGATAAAATTATGATGTCTTTCAATTTCTCTTTTCCTGATTATTACAGGCGGAACGATACAATATATAATACCCGTCAAAATATGTCAATTTCAGAGGGATTCCAGAGAGGATTATTAAAACAGTGAAGCTCCCCGCCTACAAAGCGGGGCATCAAAATAATATTGTTATTAATGATAATTCAATCTGTATTCCCCTCTTTGGCAAAGTCGGATCGACCCTCACATTGAGACCCGATTCGGGAGGGGTTAGGGGAGATTTTTTAAAGAAATTATTCGTAAAATCCCCCTTAATCCCCTCGGAATCGAGTCGAACCGACCTTTTCCAAAGGGGGAGACTTGAAAGGAGAACTTCTCATCCCCGTTTACAAAACGGGGTATTCAACTTTATTGCTTCATAATTTACCATGAGTATAGAACTGTTATTTCAATATCTGGTTGCCGGAATCACATATGGAATCATATACTCCATTGTAGCGATCGGGTTTAATATCATTTACAACACCACAGGGATCATTAATTTTGCCCAGGGTGAATTTGTCATGCTCGGCGGGATGACCGCTGTGACCATGAATGCCTTCATGCCCCTGCCCATGGCCATCATCGCCGCGGTAATCATCACTATGATAGTCGGCGCGCTCATCGAAGTGCTGTTCATCCGGTGGCTGGAGAACCCGTCCGTGCTCCGGATGATAATTATTACGATCGGCCTCTCCATTGTCATACGGGAAATAGCGCTGCATGTATGGGACGAGAAGGTGCGGGCCCTCCCCTACTTTACCGGCACAGCGATCAGCTCTATCGCGATAGGCGGGGTACGCATATCACCTCAGGTCCTCTGGGTCGTAGGCATTTGCTCTGTAATCGTCATCGCCCTCAATTTTTTCTTTTCATTCACACTGCTCGGCAGACAGATGCGGGCCTGTTCATCCAACCGCAATGCAGCACGGTTGTGCGGCATAAACGCCAGAAACATGGTCACATTCTCTTTTGTATTGAGCGCGGGCATCGGGGCGCTGGCAGGATGCATCGTATCTCCCATTACCTACGTACAGTATGACAGCGGAACAGGGCTGGCAATAAAGGGCTTTACCGTTGCAGTACTCGGGGGACTCGGCAACAGTATGGCGGCTGTCGCTGCGGGTATGATTCTCGGCATACTGGAATCATTCAGCATATGGATCATGCCTACGGCATATAAAGACGCAATATCCATTGCACTCTTACTGCTTATACTGTTTGTCAGACCGGGCGGACTTTTCGGCAGCAAGGAAGAATTGAATTTGAAGGAATTTTAATGAATCATACGAGATACATTCATATACTGATATTTGCACTAACTGTGGTGGCTGTTCAGCTCCTCACCCGTGTCACCGGCACCGGATATTATCTGACTCAGCTTACCATGTCGGCATACTATTCACTCGTGATTATAGGGCTCAGTCTTCTTATGGGATACGCGGGACAGATATCAATCGGACATGCGGGCTTTTTTGCGATAGGCGGATATATGACGGCCCTGCTGACCACCCATAATTTACTCCAGTATAAAAACAATGCCTTTATATCAATTATGAATAATGCGGGCATGCTTGTACAAAGCCGTGACCTTTACGGGACGGACCTCCTGACTGTTCACCCATGGGCGGCCTGTCTGGCCGCAATTTTTATTACGGTCGTTATCGCGTATGCAATCGGCGGACCGGTCCTGAAGTTAAAGGGGCACTATCTGGCCATGGCAACACTCGGCTTCGGGATCATTATATACAGGGTGGTTCTGGGGACGGCGGTCTTTGGTGAAGCAGACGGCATCTCGGATGTCCCTGCATTTATGTTATTCCCGGGCCTTAAAATAAGCGGGAAGCTGCCACTGCGTATTTCCAATTACTACATTGCCTGGGGCGCGGTAGTCATAGGGATGCTGCTTCTCCTGAACCTCGTAAGTTCACGGACAGGCAGGGCGCTGAGGGCTATCCACGGCGCAGAGGATGCCTCAAACGCCATGGGGATAGATACTGCAAAATACAAGCTGCATACCTTTGTGTTAAGCGCTGTCTTTGCAGCCGTGGCCGGGGTCATGCTGACACATTACAACGGAGGCATCGGACCTTCAGAGGCCTCGGTTATGAAATCGGTCCGGTATGTGGCCCTGGTCGCTATCGGCGGAATGGCCAACCTCTGGGGGGCGCTCACCATGGCAATGATACTTAATTTTCTTTCTTTAAGGGGATATTTCGGTTCAATGGATGACGCCGTATTTGGAGGAATACTTATTATTATTATGCTTTTTGCGCCGAACGGTCTCTTGAGACCTGAACTTTTCAGAGACCTGAAAAATAAGCTGATCAGAAAACCCGGGGCAGACGAGGCGTAACATGGAAATCCTCAGCGTTAAAAACCTTTCGAAACGCTTTGGCGGCCTAAAGGCGGTTAACGATATAAGCTTTACATTAAGGCCGGACATTATCAAGGCGGTCATCGGCCCGAACGGCGCCGGCAAGACCACTCTTTTCAACCTTATTTCCGGATTCCTCCCCCCAGGCAGTGGAGAGATCGCTTTCAACGGCAATAATATTCAGGGCCTGCAGCCGTTTCAGGTCGCTTCCAAAGGGATCTCAAGGACATTTCAGAATGTTAAACTCTTTCATGGAATGACCGCCCTTGAGAATGTCATGATCGGCAGGCACAATCACAGCAGGTCAGGGTTTATCTCCGGGATGCTGCATCTGCCCTGGACATGGACCGAGGAAAAAATGATAA
>JAJRVB010000202.1 GCA_024277515.1 Nitrospirota bacterium
AGGGGCGGACACTCGTCCGCCCCTGAGGCCTGTATTTTTTACCTCAGCTCACCAAAAAATTCCTCACAGGATTGAATTATAATATCGTCTCTTGATAATTTTTCAGGTCCTCTGTATAGCAGCGTTCTTTTTGCTTCAGGGTAATCCTGCCCAAAAGTTTTTAGCGATCTTAAATCCCGAGGATGAACAGTTGCCGTATGTTTCACTTCTATAGCCCAAAATACATCCTTGCCGTATAAGATAAAATCGACTTCATTCCCTGAGCTGGTTCGCCAGAAATAAAGCCGGCAATCCTTGTTTCTGTAATCAATCCATGCACGCAGGTGTTGTGCTACCAGGCCTTCCAGCGCTGCGCCTCCCGTTTCTTCAGGCCGGTCAAGCGGACCGGACGGGCATAATGCCAGGTAAACACCGGCATCAAAGAAATAAAATTTTGGATGACTGGATAAAGCCCTTTTTGCCCTTCTTGAAAAAACAGGAATACGGAAGGCCAACAGCAAGTCCTCAAGGATGGAGATGTAGCTTTCAACAACTTTTCTTTCTATCTGACATTCTCTTGCAACATTGCTGATATTTAATACAGATCCATGGGAAAAGCTTATCGCTTCCAGAAAACGTAAGAAGTTGCCTATATTCCTGGTTAGTCCTTTAGGTTCTGATTTCTTCAATTTGTATAAATGGAGCCCTGAATTCCCCGGGAGGTTCACATGTGATCTTAACTTTTCTCAACAGTCTATGTGCCAAAAAATGTACAAACTCCGAGAAATGACTTGATCAAGGTGCCCTTCCGGGGTTTGGGGCAACGCCCTATTAATCAATAGAAAATCATAATGTCCCCACTTGCCCCTTATGGACTTTTTCGCACTGCCTTTACAATAAGCACTGCAATGTAATAAAATGCAGTATAATGCAATGCATTTTTTAAATGGATCGGGAGGGGCATAAATATGCAGTCACAGCTTACAGTCAGAATATCTGAAGAGCTTGAGAAAGAGATTGCGCTTCTTTCAAAAAAAATGCGTTTAAAACGCTCTGATATCGTCAGAATCGCCCTCGAGAAACTGGTAGAGGACTTCCATGTAAAAGAAGATGCAGCCCCATATAATAAGGTCAAGGGGTTGATCGGAAGTATCTCTTCAGGCATCAGTGATCTCGGTGAAGACCACAGGCGCTATCTTTTGAAGAAGTTCAGGAAAGATGCGTAATATACTTTTAGACACAGGCGTCTTTGTTGCCCTCCTTGACAGGAGTGAAAAGAATCATGAGCGCTGTGTCTCTTTCTTGAAAGAATTTAGAGGTCATATTCTTACCACCGAACCTGTGCTCACAGAGACAATATACCTGCTTGGCCCTGCATTCAGGAGGCAGGGAACATGCATTGAATTTATCCTGCAGGGTGGCGCGGCACTTGTGCCTCAATCAACAGAAAGCCTCTCAAGGGCGCTTTCATTGATGAAAAAATATCAGGACATCCCTATGGATTTTGCCGATGCAACCCTTGTTGTCCTTGCAGAAGATACAGGTATCAACGATGTGTTAACGCTTGACAACAGAGGGTTCAGGGCATACCGTATGCATGGCGGAAAGACGTTCTCGGTCTTACCGTCCTTATGACTGCCGGATGTACAATTTGTCCGTAAGCATCCCGAGGATCGCTTTTTCTATCCGGTCTTCGCTGATGAAATCAGGCAGCCATATTCCTCTCATTTTAAAATGAGACCAGTTCGTCCCTGATAAAATCACGACATGGTTTGTCCTACATTTTTGTAGGTCCTACATTTTCGTAGGGTACAGCCTGATATTAACACATTGAAAACAAAGCATCTTCATTCTGGCACATTTCTTGATAACTGTTATGGAGTAAATTCATACAGGATTATTGTCCTGAAAGATAATACAGTTTAAATCAGGAGGTCTGTTTTTATGAAAATGGTTACAGCCGTCATCAAACACTTCAAGCTCGACGACGTAAGAAAGGCCCTGACAGGGATCGGTATCGAGGGCATGACCGCGATAGAAGTCAAGGGCTTTGGAAGGCAGAAGGGCCACATGGAAGTATACAGGGGTGTTGAATACGAAGTGCTGTTTCTTCCAAAAATCAAGATCGAAGTGGCCGTGTCTGATGAAAAACTTGAAGAGGTGCTGAATGCAATACAGGAAGGCGCCAAGACGGGCGAAATAGGAGACGGGAAGATATTCATCTATAACCTCCTGGATGCGGTAAGGATCAGGACCGGAGAAAAAGGGGAAGAGGCGCTATGATGAAAAATCTCAGATCTCAAATTTCAAATCTCAAATTACTGATAGTCGCAGCTGTTATCACATTATTTGCAAGCCCTGCCTTTGCGGGTGAAGCCGCGGCGCTGGACAGCGGTGATACGGCATGGATCCTGGTAGCAACCGCACTGGTGCTGTTCATGACCCTGCCGGGGCTGGCCCTTTTTTATGGAGGACTGGTCCGCACCAAGAATGTGCTCTCAGTATTATTGCAGTGCTTCGCCATATCAGGGATAGTAACTGTTTTATGGCTTGTTATCGGATACAGCATCGCCTTTTCAGACGGCAACGCGTTCACCGGCGGGCTCTCGAAGATGTTCTTTGCAGGCATAATGGAAGGAACGCTCAGAGGAACCATCCCGGAATCGCTCTTCGCGCTCTTTCAGATGACGTTTGCGATCATAACGCCGGCGCTGATTATCGGGGGTTTTGCCGAGAGGATGAAGTTCTCATCCATCCTGCTCTTTTCCGCGCTTTGGCTATTAGTGGTATACAGCCCGATTGCACACTGGGTGTGGGGCGGCGGCTGGCTGCAGCAGATGGGTCTGCTTGACTTTGCCGGGGGCACAGTCGTACACATCAGCGCGGGGGTGGCATCACTCGTGGCTGCCCTTGTCCTGGGCCGGCGGGACGGCTTTCCTCACACATCAATGCCGCCGCATAACATGACAATGACGGTAAAGGGGGCGGGAATGCTCTGGATCGGCTGGTTCGGATTCAACGGAGGAAGCGCCCTTGCCGCTAATGGAGACGCAGCAATGGCAATGCTGGTTACTCATATTGCCGCTGCCGCAGGCGCAATGACATGGATGTTCTACGAATGGAAAAAGTTCGGCAAGCCGACCGCACTCGGCACTGTCACCGGCATGGTGGCCGGACTCGGGACCATTACACCGGCATCGGGGTTCGTAGGCCCTGCCGCTGCCCTAGTCATCGGCATCATAGCCGGCTTGCTATGCTTTAACGCGGTACTGTTCATGAAGACAGTGCTCAAGGTGGATGATTCACTCGATGTCTTCCCAGTTCACGGAGTCGGCGGGATCACCGGTACAATGCTGGCCGGTGTGTTCGCGTCAACCGGGCTCGGCATATTCAGCGGGCAGGGGTTCGCAGAAGGAATCAGCACAATGTCTTCACAGCTCTATGTACAGTTCATCGGCGTGGCTGCAACAGCAGGCTATACAGCGGTGGCCACATTTGTTATCCTTAAAGCCGTGAATGCAATCACTGCCCTGAGAGTATGTAAAGAATGTGAAGTCGAAGGGCTTGACGTTTATGGTCATGGTGAGCAAGGATATATTCTCAATTAAAACCGACAAATGTGAAAGTTTAAATAATAATTTGAAATTAAACCATTTGATTTTGATTTGACATTTGGATTTTGTCATTTGACATTTATTAATTATGTCTGTACTGATCATAAAAAACATAGCCAATGAAGGGCCCGGCACAATTGAAGATTATCTCAAGGAAAAAGACATTCCATACGAGATTGTCGAGTTCTCGGGCTGCGAGGCAACGGAAGAGAGTGTACCCGATGCGGCTCGGTTCTCACATCTTGTTATAATGGGCGGACCCATGGCAGTATACGAGTCAGAGGGCCTCCCGTTTTTTCATTATGAAATTGCATTGATACGGGCGTTCATGCTTGACAGCAAGCCTGTTCTCGGTGTCTGCTTCGGCGCACAGATGATTGCCCATGCCCTCAGGGCGGATGTATATGCAGGGGGCAGGGAGGAACTGGGCTGGGACAGTGTGGATATAACAGATGAAGGAATGAATGATCCTGTGTTTTCAACGCTCTCGGTAAACGGCAGCGCTTTTGTAGAAGTATTTCAATGGCATGGCGACACGTTTGATTTGCCCAAAAAAGCTGTCCGGCTCGCATCGTCCGGCATTTATCAGAACCAGGCATTCAGATACAGAGACAATGTCTATGCCCTCCAGTTTCATATTGAAATTACTCCTGAAATTGTGAGGGAGTGGTTTGCAAACGATAACGGGGAGAGCATCGAAAAGATGTTCACACAGTCAGACGACATATACCCCGAATACCGGAAAAGGGCCATGGCGTTTTACGATAAATTTTTTGTTTAACAAAACACTTATTGTCTGTTATTTTTGAATAACGTATAACTATTAACGAATAACCAATTTCAAGGAGGAGCATAATGACACCAAAAGACGTACTGACGTTCGCGCAGGAAAACAATGTAATCATGGTTGATTTCAAGTTTATTGACTTCCCGGGGATCTGGCAGAACTTCTCAGTACCTGTCAGCGAGCTGGAAGAGTCCACATTTGAGGACGGACTCGGCTTTGACGGCTCATCCATCAGGGGATGGCAGGCAATCCATGCATCAGACATGCTCATTATTCCCGATCCGTCAACAGCGATCATCGATCCTTTCAGGAAGTACCCGACGCTGAGCCTTGTATGCAACATCGTGGACCCCATAACCAAGGAGCCGTATTCCAGGGACCCCAGATATATTGCGCTGAAGTCAATTCAGTACATGAAGTCGACCGGTGTCGGCGACACCGCATTCTTCGGCCCTGAGGCGGAGTTTTTTATCTTCGATGACGTACGTTACGACCAGACCGCAAACAGCGGCTTCTATTTTATTGACTCAGTAGAGGGCATCTGGAACTCGGGCAGTGACGAGGGACCAAATCTCGGATACAAGCCGAGACATAAAGAAGGATACTTTCCCGTACCGCCGACCGACACAATGGAAGACATGAGGACTGAAATGGTCACGATCATGCAGAAGTGCGGCATTCATATTGAAGCGCAGCACCACGAGGTTGCAACGGGCGGACAGGGTGAGATCGATATGAGATTCGCACCCCTTGTTGAGCAGGCGGACAAGCTGATGCTTTTCAAATACATAGTTAAAAACGTCGCGTATTCGCACGGTAAGACAGCCACATTTATGCCTAAGCCCCTGTTCGGAGACAATGGGACAGGCATGCATACACATCAGAGCATATGGAAAGACGGGAAGCCCCTCTTTGCCGGCAATGAATATGCCGGTATCAGCGAAATGGCCCTGCATTACATCGGCGGCATCCTGAAACACGCGAGGGCGCTTGCCGCTTTCACAAACCCTACTACAAACTCATACAAGAGACTAATTCCGGGTTTTGAGGCGCCTGTAAACCTCGCTTACTCGGCAAGGAACAGGTCAGCCTCGATCAGAATTCCGATGTACTCTCCATCACCAAAGGCAAAGAGAGTCGAGGTCAGGTTCCCTGACCCGTCCTGCAACCCCTATCTCGCGTTTGCCGCAATGTTAATGGCAGGCCTTGACGGAATCGAAAACAAACTCGATCCGGGAGAAGCGCTCGACAAAGACCTTTATGATCTTCCGGCAGAGGAACTGTCAAAAATTCCGCAGATGCCCGGCGCCCTTGATGAAGCTATTGACGAGCTCGAAAAGGACCAGGCCTTTCTGTTAAAGGGCAATGTCTTCACTGAAGATGCCCTCTCAAAATGGATCGAATACAAGAGAGAAAATGAAATTGACGCGCTCAGGCTCAGACCCCACCCGCACGAATTCTACATGTATTACGATATATAAATCGTGTTGCTTAAACATGAAAGGCCCTGGCCGGTTGATTCAGCCAGGGCCTTTTCAGTTCCGGGTAAAAAAAGCAGGCAAGCAAAGATCAAATATTAAAAATAAAAAATCAAAATTATGGAAGGGGGTTTACCATATAAATAATTCTCCTTAATTTTGATCTTTGGTTTTTGATTTTTACATTTCACTGTCCAAATGATACCTGTAACTGAATCGTTACCAGCCAGGGCCTTTTCATCTGGATATATCGGACCATAGATGTTATACTTAATTAAGGGCAAAGCCTTTCATCTGCAAAAAACCAGTTACTTCTTTACATAACTCAAAAAAAATGTTTCCCGGCAAAACCAGACACTTCATGATATGAGAAGATTATGAAAAACAGACGCAACTATTACCGTATACTTCAAGTGCAGCCTGATGCTCCACTTGAAATAATCCGTACAAGTTATCACACGCTTATGCGGGAGTTAATGCAGCACCCGGATCTTGGCGGTGATCACTGGAATGCCTGCATAATTAATGAAGCTTATGAAACGTTGAGTGACAGTGTGAAACGTGCTGAATATGACAAAAAACATCTTAAAGATTTTCCACATTACACAGCATCCAGACCAGATTCCGGGAAGAAAACATTCACCTGGTCCAACAGGCCTGCCGCCATCCCTGCAATGTCCGATAAAAAATTTCACCGCTCGGTTAATCGTGTCAAAATAAATGGAAAACTGCGATGCTATTCCGACTCGTCGAATAAAAGACTGGAAGCCGAAATACTCGATCTTTCACCTGAGGGGATTCGTTTTGCCTGTTCCGAGAAATTGATGCAGGAATCAATCTTCAGGATAGAATGTTCCCTGTTTCAGGCCAGGGCGGAGGTCGTAAATTTTAATAAAAACCTCTCGACCGACAAGCCCGTTTATTCTGTCGGGGCCCGGTTCCTGACCGTCAGGTTCAGAAATCAAAAAGGCTCGTTTTATTCCAACTTTGTTTAACCCGAAAATACAATACGAAAGAAGCACTAAATCGCCTCTTCTCCCCTTTCTCCCGTCCTGATTCTTATTACATCCTGCACATTGTATATAAATATTTTTCCGTCCCCGATCTCTCCGGTCTTGGCCGCTTCAATAATCGCGGAAACCGCTTCATCCAGGTTTTCATCCGGGACAGCGACTTCTATCTTTACTTTAGGAAGAAACTGTACCTCATATTCAACACCCCTGTAGACCTCCATGTGGCCCTTCTGTCTTCCAAAGCCCTTGACCTCTATGGCGGTCATCCCCTGCACCCCGACTCCTGACAGGGCCTTTCTCACATCATCCAGTTTAAAATGCTTGATAACGGCCGCTATCATCTTCATGACAATTTTCTCCTGTTTTGATTATTCTATGCTAAAACGCATTTCAGGATATATTATCAGAAAATCGGCAATTATACAGTTTTAATGGATAAAACAGCATAGTACAAAATATGTCTATAGATCCCGACATACGGAAACATATATCCGTAGCCGCACTGAACACGCCCGACCCAGATAGAGCGGAGAGAAACCTGGTGAGGTTCCTTGAGCAGAACCCCGGTGTAAAACCCTCGCCATCGTTTATCCAGACAGCTGCCAGGCTCTTTGCGGTAAGCCAGTTTCTCGCAAATTACTGTATTGCCAATCCAGATGAACTCCCGGACGCTATAAAAGAAAGAAGGCAGGACATCACATCACGTTTGCTGCAGACAAGAGGGAAAAAGGAGCTGCTTCCGGATGAACACACGGGTCCTGATTCCATGATGAAGGCCTTAAGGCTCTTCAAGAAACGTTATCTGCTGCGGATCACCCTGAGAGATATTACGGGGGAAACCGGCATACAGGCATCAATGGATGAACTCACACTGCTTGCCGAAGTGATTGTCTCGACAGCATTGAAATGGTCCCTGGCCGTCAATATGCAAAAGTTCGGTGAACCGGCTCAGGGCACGATTGCCCTTATCGCGTGCGGAAAACTCGGTGGCGAAGAGCTTAATTACAGCTCTGATGTTGACCTGATGGCTGTGTACGGTAACGATGAAGGACAGACCCCGGGAATACTGAATCCGTCAGGCATCATGTACAACAGGATCAGCAACCATGAGTTCTACTGTAAAGTTATAGAATTATTCAACAGGATGCTCTCCTCTCAGACGGAACACGGAATAGCATACCGCGTTGATTTCAGATTAAGACCCCAGGGACAGAAAGGCGATATCGCCCTGCCGCTTGAGGCATACCGGACGTATTATGAATCCTGGGGACGGACCTGGGAGAGGATGATGCTGATCAGGGCACGTCCGGTGGCCGGCGATATAAAACTCGGAGAATCATTCATTGAAATGATCAGGCCTTTTGTCTGGAGAGAAACCATTGACTATTCGGAAATAGATGAAATCAGGGGTCTGAAGAAAAAGATAGATTCCACCTTTTCAAAAGACGATATCAAGCGCGGATACGGCGGCATCAGAGAAGTGGAGTTCTTTGTGCAGACCTTTCAGCTTCTCTTCGGCGGCACACACAGTTCATTGAGGTCCTATAGAATTCTCAATGCTGTTCAGGCCCTTAAATGGATGAAAAAAGTCCCGGAAGAGGACCTCACGATTCTCCGCGATAATTATCTCTATCTGCGCCGTATCGAACATTACCTCCAGATGCAGGAAGACCTACAGACACATACCCTCCCTTCATCGGCGCATGAAACTGAATCCATGGCAAAAAAAATGGGCCATGCCACATGCAGCGCCTTTCTCGCCGATCTGCGCGTCAGGAGAATGCAGATAAAGTCGATGTACAACTCCCTGCTCGGCACTGATGAGGATGCTCATGCCGAGGCATTAAGTCTGCTTGAAGGAGGCCTTAAGGACGATGAACTCGCTGGATATCTGTCGTTCAGAAAAGTCAGACAACCTGAACGAGGTATCGCAAGCATTAAGAGAATAAGGGAGCATATGCGTCTTTTCCACACGATGCAGGAGCGTTCCACAGCAAGAAAAGTGATACCTCAGCTGCTCGAAAAGGCGCTTATGGCTGAAAATCCTGACAGTGCGATTGCGGGAATCGAGAGCCTGCTCACAACATACGGTATAAAATCAGCCCACCTCACCGCTTTTATCGAACAGAAGGAATTGTTGTCGGGAATTGTAAAAATATTTTCTCTCAGCCCCTATCTCACAAGAATATTTCTGAGCAATCAGCATTATCTCAATACATTAATTGAGGAATGGAGCATACTAAAAACACTGCAGGACATTGAAGAAAGATTGAAAAGGGCCGTTGACGGTGCAAAGAATTTTGAAGCGGCCATTGCGGAATTCAGGAGACTTGAAGAGGTCCGCATAGGGATATTATTCCTTTTGAACATCCTGAAGATAGAAGACCTCTTCCTGGGACTCTCACACCTTGCCGAGGCCGCGATCAGGGCGGTCCTCGAAAGATACGGGTGCAGGGGGCTGTCTGTGATAGCGCTCGGAAAACTCGGCGGCAGGGAGATGACCTTCGGGTCGGACCTGGACATTGTCTTCGTATCCGAAACAGCCGGGGCGATGACAGCAGCTGAAAAGATATTAAAGGCGCTAACGTCCTATACGGACACGGGGATACTGTATAGTGTGGATACCCGATTGAGACCGGACGGGTCAAAGGGTGTACTCGTAAAGAAACTTGAGGGGTATCGCAATTATTATCTTAAAAATGCTCAAAACTGGGAAATACAGGCACTCCTGAAGGCCAGGCCGGTGGGAGGAGATGATGGTCCGGCAAAACTGTTTATTGAAATGTCCGAAGATATAATATTGCAAAAGGGCGGTCATGTGCAGAGAGATGATATCCGGTCCATGAGAGAGAGGATCATAAAAGAACTCTCCGCGGAATCGAGAGGGACGGACATCAAGCTCGGCCCGGGAGGCATTGAAGAGATTGAGTTTTATGTGCAGTATTTACAGCTTCACCATGCACGCCGGTTCCCGGATTTACTGGCACAGAATACACTCTTTGCATTAAACCGGATCGCGGAAAAAGAGATTCTGACTTCCGAGGAATGTGAAGTGTTGTATAATGCCTATATGTATTACCGGAGACTTCAGACATTCCTGAAGCTGAATGAAGAAGATGTCATTGAAAAAGGATCAGCCACGACTGAGGCTGCAGCATTATTTATGGAACATGAGAACGAGGAGGAGTTCCTGCAGCGTCTAAGAGAGCTGAGAGACAGGGTTTTAAAGGTTATTAACAAGTAAAAACAGGAGGCTGAGTGATGACCGCGCAATCCGCTAAAACAAAAGATGATATTATCAGACTGGTAAAGGAACATAATGTAAAATTTATCAGGCTCTGGTTTACAGACATCCTCGGGCAGGTAAAGAGCTTTGCCATAACTACTGAAGAACTTGAGGGGGCGTTTGACGAAGGCATGGGCTTTGACGGTTCGTCGATCAAGGGCTACGCCCGGATAGATGAGAGTGACATGATCGCAAAGCCGGACCCTTCAACATTCCAGCTGATTCCATGGAGACCGAAGGAAAAGGCGGTCGCACGCATGTTCTGTGACATCCTCAACCCGGACGGCTCTCCATATGAAGGGGACCCCAGATACGCACTGAAGAGAAACCTTGCGAGGCTGAATGACCGCGGGTACACATTTTACCTCGGGCCTGAGCTTGAATTTTTTTATTTTAAAAACTCTCAATCCACCGAAGTCCTGGATGAAGGCGGGTATTTTGACCTTACCACGCTCGACGCTGCAAGCGATTTAAGGAGGGAGACCGTGCTGACCCTTGAGGAAATGGGGATAAAGGTAGAGTATTCCCACCATGAGGTAGCGCCGTCACAGCACGAGATCGACCTCCACTATGCGGATGCACTGACCATGGCTGACAATGTCATGACATACAGGATAGTGGTAAAGGAGATAGCGACCAAGTACGGCTGTTTTGCCTCATTTATGCCGAAGCCGATCTCGGGACAGAACGGGAACGGGATGCATACGCACCAGTCGCTCTTTAAAGGCAATGAAAACGTTTTCTATGACGCGAATGACAAATACTACCTGTCCGACATCGCAAAAAAATATATTGCCGGCCTTTTAAGACACGCGCCCGAGATCACAGCGTTCGCAAATCAGTGGGTCAACTCGTACAAAAGACTCATCCCCGGATATGAGGCCCCGGTGTACATAGCATGGGCACGGAGAAACCGCTCCGCCCTCGTGAGGATCCCCCTGTACAAACCCGGAAAGGAAAAGGCAACGAGGGTAGAGCTCCGCTCGCCCGACCCGGCATGCAACCCGTACCTCGCCTTCTCGGTCATGCTGGCCGCGGGACTGGAGGGTATCGAAAAAAATTACGAACTCCCGGAGCCGATTGAGAAAGACATATTCAGGCTGGATGACGAAGAAAAGGAAGAACTTGGGATCAGGTCCCTGCCGGGCAATCTGATTCAGGCCATTGAAAGAGTGGAGGAGAGTGAACTCGTCCGCAGGGCCCTTGGTGATCATATATTTAACAACTTCATAACCAGCAAAAAGATAGAGTGGAACGAATACAGGACCCAGGTCCATCCATATGAACTGGAGAAATATCTGCCGATCCTGTAATGTCCTCCGGTCCGCATGGTGTGTTATTGTCCGTATGCATAAAGGTCCGTCCTGACTTTCCTGCGCACGATTCATCAGTTACCTTTTGATTATCTTAGTTGTTATAATTATCCAGCCTGGGAAAATACAACAGGGTAACCATTCAGTTACGGATAATAACGACAGGCTATAAAAAATCAAATATAAAAAATAAAAATTCTGGAAGGGGTTTTATAATATGAATAATTCTCCTTAATCCTGATCTTTGATTTTTGATTCTTACATTTTTCTATGCCAATGATACTTCACAAGACGATATTCAAAGAACTTTCAAAAAATCTGGCGGTTATCATCTTTTCCATGTCAGTCATTCTGTTCATGGAAAAGTTCGTCAGGCTCACAAGGCTCTTTATGGGTAAAGGGGCGGACCTGCTCGATGTCCTGAAGATCTTTGTCTATCTGCAGCCATCCATCCTGCTGCTTTCACTTCCCATGGCGATCCTGATCGCAATTTTTCTCACATACGGAAGGATGACTACCGACAGTGAAGTGGTCGTCCTGAAGGGGAGCGGTATGAGTTTCTGGGGGATATCCAGGGCGGCGATTGCCCTCGCCACGCTATGTTTTCTCGGGCTCCTGTTTATAAGCCTTTACGTGCTGCCCCGCAGCATGCATGCATTCAAACAGACCCTCCACGAAACAATAGTAAAAAAGGCATCCATGACGTTTGAACCCGAATCTTTTTCAGATGTCTTCAAGGGCACGGTAATTTATGTGAAAGAAATCCCCTCAGAGAACGAATTCCGGGGTATTTTTATTTACAGGGAAGCGGTCAAATCCATAGAGGAACCCCTGATAATAGTTGCCGAGAAGGGAGTGATCGGGTCAAATCCGGATGAAGGCCTGATAAAACTCACTATGCATAACGGACTGGTGCATACGTATAATGACAAAAGCTCTTCGGAGATGTCCTTTTCAGAGTATGATTTTGTGCTGACTTCCGGTATAGAAACAGCCGACAAGATCAAGCCCGATCAGATCAGGACAATGGACCTCTGGGAAGGCCGTGAAAGCAATACATCGTGGAATATTGAACTGCACAGGAGGTTCGCCCTTCCGTTTGCATGTCTCATATTCGGGCTTCTCGGACCGGCCCTCTCTAGCAAGATAGGCAAGATAGGCCGCATGGGAGGATTTTCGTTAAGCCTTGCAATCCTGATACTGTATTACCTAATGCTCATTATGGGAGAAGGCCTTGCAGAATCCGGGGAAGTGACGCCGTTCTGGGGCGGATGGGCCCCTAACCTTTTATTTGGATGCATTACCTTCTTTTTTGTTTATATTGCGTACAAAGACAGACCCATAAGGAACTTTTAAAGGTGTTTTTAAATAAATCATGAAAATTTTCAGAAACTATTTTCTCAGGGAATTCTTCAAGTTCTTCATTATTATTCTTCTCAGCTTTACCGCCATATCCGTAGTTGCGGAGTTCTTTGACAAGGCAGCCGAATTCTACAGGGAAAGCCCGCCCGTACTGCTCGTCGTCAAGTACCTCTTGCTCCAGACCCCGCGCGTGATCCTCTATGCATTACCGTTCGCCTCTCTGTTTGCGATATTAATCACGATCGGGATGGCATCAAAGTGGCGCGAGATAATTATTATCAAGGCGTCCGGCAGCAGCACAAAAAATCTCTTTTCATCCTTCCTTGTACTTGGGGCCGTAATAAGTTTCATCGCCCTTATCCTTGGTGAAACCCTTGTGCCTGACGCCACCAGAAAGGCGTCATATGTTAGAAAAGTGGAAATCCTGGGGGAGTCCCCAAAAATAACCCAGGACCGGGGCGACCTATGGATAAAAGGCCTTGACGGGAGTCTCGTGAGGGTACAGGGTTTTGTGGATAATGAGAACCGGATATTAAAGACAAGCATTTTCAGTTTCAGTCCTTCTTTCAAACTGGAGAAGAGGATAGAGGCGGATGAAGCCGAATGGGACAACACTGTCTGGAACCTGAAAAACGCGACAGTCTTTGATTTCAGGGATAGCACTACCACCAAGTACCGGTTGCTCAAGTCAGGGTCTCTGGAAGAACCGAAAATATTCAGAGAAGAAGTGAAAAAGCCTAAAGAAATGAATTTTATGGAGCTGTATGCCTACTATTCCAGGCTGGAGAAAGCAGGCTTCAGGAACCTCAAGTACACGGTGCGTCTCTATGAAAAGCTTGCGTATCCCACGATAAATTTTGTGATGATCCTTTTTGGTATTGCCCTGGCCCTGAATACAAGCTGGGGTGGCGGGATCAGGTCTGCCGGCCTGGGGGTGATCGTGAGTGTGCTGTACTGGCTGCTCTACTCAGTCAGCATCTCTCTCGGCAATACAGGCATGCTGCAGCCATGGCTTGCCCCCTGGATAAGCCCACTGGTATTCGGCATCGCAGGGGGAGTTATGTTTACGCGTATCAAGGAATGACTGCTGACATATGATTCCCCTCTTTGGCAAAGAGGGGTTAGGGGAGATATGAACGAAGAGAGACTACAAGGCGATAAGGTAGTGGAAGAGCGTAAAGACAAATACAGTGATGCTTATATAGCCGTTCATGTTGAAAAAGGCCATGTCCAGCTTGCTCAGATCATCAGGTTTTACCAGGGAGTGTTCATACAGCATGAGTGCGGACCCGATCAGCACCCCGGACATATACAGGCCGCCTAACCCGAATATCGGGACGAGGCTCAGGAGCAGCCCGATGGTAATGACATGAAAAAGCCTTGCTATCCAGAGCGAAGCATTCACCCCGAACACGCTCGGAATTGAATACAGGCCCTGCGCTTTATCAAACTCCATGTCCTGCAAAGCATATAATGTATCAAATCCCGCGACCCAGAACATCACGGCAAAACAGAGCGGCAGTATCTCCGGGTCAAAGGTGCCTTTTATCGCTATCCAGGCCCCCAGAGGCGCAAGCGAAAGCGCGATACCCAGTATGACATGACACAGCCAGGTAAACCTCTTGGTATATGAATAGGTAAAAAGAACAAGCACAAACAGGGGAGATAGTTTAAAGCAGAGAGGATTGAGTTTGTATGCCGCCAGCAGCAAAAAAGCAAATGCAGCGGCAGTAAAGGCAAATGCCTCCCACGCCTTTATGACTCCCCTCGGGATTTCCCTGCCCTGCGTCCTCGGGTTCAGGGCATCGAACTTTCTGTCAACGATCCTGTTCACCCCCATCGCCCCTGCCCTCCCGCCGACCATGGCCACGGTTATCCAGAATATCTGGTAGAGCTCAGGGATTCCGTCCGACGCGATAATCGCGGCCGTAAACGCAAAGGGCAGCGCAAACACTGAATGAGAAAATTTAATGAGCCTGAAATAATCGACAATCTTTCCCGCGTATACCATGATGTACATATTTTAGATTTACAGGCCATGAAATGCAATATTAAATCTCAGCCTGATTTGAATTTTTAATATGCTCAATGTTAAGATATTTTTCCTCAGGAACCTTGAATCATGGCAGATATTATTCCGTTTAAAGGCATTCTGTACAACCCGGATAAGGTGGACGCCTCCCTTACCATGGCGCCGCCATACGACATAGTCACGCCTGAATTCAAGGAAGAACTTTACAGGAGAGACCCTCATAATATAATCCGCATTGATTTCGGCAGGGACAGTGATGATGACAATGAGCAGGAAAACCGATATACTCGGGCA
>JAJRVB010000203.1 GCA_024277515.1 Nitrospirota bacterium
CTCATCTTGTGATAAAACACGGGATCAGGATGCCTTCTGACCTTCTGTTGATGAACAAGACCATACTTGTTGTTGATAACATAGGCAGGCAGCTTGATCCGGACTTCAATGCTGTGACTGCGGCTGAGCCATATGCCGCAAAGCTCGTCAGGGAACGGTATAGTCCCCAGCAGGTCCTGAGCAAGACGAAAGATAACCTGAGTGAAATAAGCGAGGTCCTTATTAATACACCGAAACAGATTAACCGGCTGTTGCGGAAGACCCTGAGAGATGAAGTGACTTTCAGGGTAAACCCTGTGGAGATGGAAAAGCTGATTGCCGACATCGACCGGTCGAGCAACCGTATCGCGTTCAGCATGATGGTGGCAGCTATCATTATCAGTTCATCAATGCTTATACAATCGGATGTCGGGGGCAGGATTTTCGGTTTTCCCGCGATAGGAGCTATCGGATTTGTTGTGGCGTTTGTGCTTGGTATCAGGCTTCTCATTTCCATTTTGCAGTCCGGTAAACTGTGAGCATCCGGGGTCTGTAATACAGCGGGCAACCGGAAACTGTATGGAAAATTTTACACCTTAATATTTTCAGGAGGTGCTGATTATGACACTGGATGAACTCAGACAGCAATGCAGTACTGAATTTCAGAATATCGACCGGATAGTTAATGAACTTGGAGCTGTTTACCAGCCCGGAAAATCTGATTACACACTCGCTGAAGAGGCTGCAATGGCCACGTTTATCATGAATGCCTACAGCGGCTTTGAGAACATTCTGAAACAGACGCTCCTTTATGACAAACTCGATGTAGGCGACTCCCCCGGCTGGCATGAGAAGGTGTTGCGGAAGGCCGGCGAGATCGGGATACTTCCTCCTGAACTGTTTCAGAAGCTTTCGAAATACCTCTCTTTCCGGAACTATTTTATTTACTCTTATTTTTTTAATATCAAATGGGAGGAGATGCAGCCCCTGGTTGAAGAGATGAAGAATACCGCTGCCCTGATCCGCTCAGAGGTAGATGAGTATCTCCAGACGATTTAATCACCGGCATCACACTAAAGCCGCAGGATCTCGGGTTTGAGGAACAGAATCAGGACAGCCCCTGAGAGGCAGAGGCCGGCGCTTGCAAAAAGGGCGTTCTGGGTGCCGATGTAGTGTGCAAGACTGCCGACGGTGAAATTGCCGAGGGGCGCCATACCCAGAAACATCATGGTGAATGAACTCATGACTCTCCCCCTTAATTCGTCAGGGACTGAAAGCTGTAACAATGTATTTGCCGTGGCGATCTGACTGATTGCACCGACTCCCACGAGATAGAGCATTCCATAGGAAAGCCAGACGGTTTCAGAGATAGAGAATATGAGCAGTGCTGCGGAAAAAGTTATTCCAGCGGATGCCATGACCATGCCCTTCCGGTATGTGTTTCCTTTCACCGCGAGCCCTATGGCCCCTGAAAGGGCGCCTGCCCCTGCGAATCCCATTAATATACCGAGGCCCGTCTCCCCGGTTTTCAGAATATCACGCGCATACACCGGCAGAAAAGAGATGTAGGGAAATCCGAAAAAACTGGTTATCCCCACGAGTATCAGAAGCATATATACGGTCGGGTCATTACGGATATATTTAAACACCTCCCTGAAGGACTTCTTCATGCCCTGCCTGGATCTTTTCGGCTGATCGTCCGGCTTGAAGCGCATGCTGAGCAGGGCAGCGATTATCGCGAGATAGCTCGCGGTATTTATAAAGAAGCAGGGGGCGAGACCAAAGCTTCCCATGATGATCCCGGCTATTGCAGGCCCCATCATTCTTGCCCCGTGGAATGCGGTTGAATTGAGAGCAATACCGTTCAGCAGGTCCTCCCTCCCGACCAGGTCAATGATAAAGGACTGTCTTGTGGGTATTTCAAGGGCGAGTACGGTCCCGATGAGAAAGGCGAGAATGAGTATGTGCCAGATAGTCACAACACTGGTAACAACGAGGATCGAAAATATGAGGGTAAGGGACATCAGCACAACATGCGTGGCGAGCATGATGTTCCGTTTCGGGTGTCTGTCCGCCATGACTCCTCCTGCCATGGTAAAAAGGAGGATGGGCGCTGATGCCGCTGTTCCGGCCAGGCCGAGAAAGAAAGGTGAATCAGTCAGTTCGTATACAAGCCAGCTCTGAGCAGCCTGGTGCATCCAGGTCCCTGTGAGCGATATGACCTGCCCGATCCAGAAGAGCCTGAAATTCCTGTGCCTGAGGGCTGCAAATGGATGCAATGTTTTCATGATTAGTAATGATAACATACAAAACGCTGCATCAAATATAAGAAGAAAGCAGGTGTTGTGAAAGCAAATAATTTTCGATACATTAGACGCAATACCAGCCAATCTGAGCGTGTATCTTTTTATTCAAAGCCCTTTGCATGTTATCTCAATGAATTATCGAGTTAATTATTTGATTGAACAATATCTGCTTTCTTCGGCTTGTGGTATAATTCTATCCGTGAAACCATTCAGAATATTTGTATTTCCTGCGATAATGTTCCTGGTCATCGGACTTTTCGCCTGCAATCAACCGGCCACGCAAACCAGCGGAAGACTCAGGGTCCTTACAACAATTGCTCCCCTGTACAGCTTTACGAAAAACATCGCCGGGGACACGGCGGATGTTGAGAATCTGATCCCCTCCGGGGTGGGACCGCATGAGTATTCATTAAGCCCGGCGGATGTCAGGAAAGTTGCCGAAACAAGTGTGCTGATCATGAATGGTGTCAACCTCGAGGAATGGCTGAACAGCCTGATCAGTTCAGCCCGGGAGTACAGGGAGTCATCCGGCACGCGAGATAAGTTGATCATAGTTGATACGAGCAGAGGTATTGATATCCGGGCCGGTGATCCTCATATTTGGCTTTCCCCGAAAAATGCGATAATACAGGTGAAAAACATCCGGGATGCCATGATGGCAGCGGACCCTGATAACAGCCGGATATACGGGAAGAATGCGGATGCATACATTCAGCGTCTCGAAAGTCTGGACATGGAAATAAAAAATGGGCTTGCAGGACTGAAGATGAAAAGTTTTGTAGCTTTTCATCCTGCCTTTGACTA
>JAJRVB010000204.1 GCA_024277515.1 Nitrospirota bacterium
AAATGCCTCCTTAAGGGTCTTTTTCTCAAGCAGGGAGAGTTTTTCAGGTTCGATTAGATTATCTATGCTCATGTTCGACTCTTTTTTTATTAACTGCGACTGTAAAAGCAGATGGAGCAGGAACTTGAAGGCTGACTTGATATTGTGTGAAAGTTCAGCCGGAATCAGTGCTTCACGGGTCAGTATATCAAGCCTCTCCAGGGTAGATGTCTCGTGAATATCAGCCTTTACAGACATGGCGCGCACTGCATCCACGATCGGGGTGATCCCCCTTTCCTTCATATCGAACTTTTTAAGCTGCTCCCCGTTTTCGCTGACAAAGAATTTTTTAAAAAAACCGACGGATGATTCATGTTCAGCAGGATCATCCATCATCTGGAACCCGTATGTCTCATCCTCCCTGATCTTCCTGTAAATCCTCTCCCTGAATGCCTCTACAATTGATGCATTGCCGTATAATGCTCGAGAATCGAGTATTTTCTTTGCTGTCATGACAAAATCATTGTTGCGGGAGCGCAGGGCAGTCAGGACTTTCGATTCCCATTCAGAGATGTCTCCGAAAATGGGTACGTCTTTGCCCAGTGGCGCTGTTTCAAACAGGGGAAGGCCGCATTCTCCGAGCGTGTCCTGAAGATTTTCGATAAGGTACTGGCAATACTCGTCTATGTCTTTTTTCTCGCAATATGTTTTTTCATTATCATATACGATGGCGCAATGAAACACGGTCTTGAATGTCTCTTCTCTCCTGCCTTCAGCCCCATATACAAAAAAGGCAAATGGACAGTGAGAACTCCCGATTTTACCTATGCTGAGGTCGATAATTTTCATTATGAGCCTGTCATGGAGTTCCGTTATAATCCTCAGAATATGACTGGCCCCGACACCTTCTTTCAGGAGGATCGCCAAGGTCTGGTTTATGTTGTCTCTGATGGGCACCAGTTCCTCTGCATTTTTCTGCCGGTCAATGTTTTTTAATATTGAGAGCGGCGACGTGCCCTGCATCAGCATAAAATCATGGTTTGTTACTACCCCTGAAAGGACGCCCCCTTTTGTCACCAGCAGGTGGTGAATGTTGTGTTTTATCATGGTTGAAAGGGCGTCAAAACAGGTGCTTCGCGAGTCGACCGTAACCAGTCCGGAGCTCATTATGTCGGTCGCCGGGGAGGTAAGCTCCCTGCCTTCCGCCACGACCTTGTCTCTCATGTCCCTGTCTGTAATGATTCCTGCCGGAGAACCCTCTCCGTCAGTGAGTATAAGCGCGCTTATGCTGTTTTGCGACATGATGGCTGCGGCTTCTTTGATTGATATGTCCGAACGGGCGGTTATGGGGCTTGCTGAAATGATCTTTTCTATGTGTGTCGTATAGAGCAGTTTTTCTCCCTCTTTAAAAAGGAGATTTTTATTGCGCATTTCCTTGTATGTCCGGTCAATATAGTTTTTGAAAAAGGACTTCATGAAATACTCACCGAACACGGGCTGGGTGTTGATGATCTCCAAAATAATGTCTTTTGGGATCTGATAGCAGATGGTATCTTCAACGGCCACAACATTTGCCCTGGACTTGTCACCGCTGATCAGGGAGACATAGCCGAAGGAGTCTCCTTCACTTCTGTAATCGATAATCATTTCATCTTCATTGGCAAGAGAAATCTTCACCCCGCCTTTTTTAATGACCCTCAGGGAGAGGCTGGGCGGGCCTTCCTGGGTCAGTATATGTGTATTTTTAGGGAAAAATTCGAGCGATAAATTTCCGGCAATGCTTCTTAATGTAGCTTCATCAAGAAACTGGTACGGTGGAATATTTCTTAAGAAATTTATGCTTTCGTTGGTAATCATATTGCGTGAAAAAATGGATATCGTATTATTGGATAATAATCATAGAGCAAATAGGGTGCCAGTATGAAAAATCTTAAAATACGGGATAAATCAGGGAGTTGAGCATAAGAGGCAAAAAAAAGACGGAGCTGATGTAACTAAAAGTAGCAAAGGGTGTTTGATGGGTTACCTTATGTAATGCCGGCTCAATGACTGTTTTGAGATTTTTCCATGCCCCATTTTTTTCTTTTTTCCCACAGGGACTTTCTCGTTATGCCAAGCCGCGCAGCAAGCTGCTGTTCATTATATTCGGACTGGTACTCAAGGATAAAGGCCTTTGTGTAATCTTCTATAGAGAGCTTTCCATTCAGAGAGTCTTTCTGGAAAGATGCGCACGGACGCATTGATTCCGGCAGGTTTTCGATCGTGATCCTGTTATTGTCAGCGATCAGTATCGCCCTCTCAATGACATTCTGCAGTTCACGTACGTTGCCGGGCCATATGTAGTTAACCATCCGGGAGAGCGCTTCATCGGATATTTCCATAATCTCTTTCTGGAATTCCCGCGAATATTTGTCCAGAAAATATTTTACCAGCATGGGGATGTCTTCTTTCCTCTCTCTCAGTGGAGGGATGCGCAATGTAATCGTGTTTATCCTGTAATACAGATCTTCCCTGAAACCGGACTCCCTTACTTCTGTTTCAAGGTCCTTGTTGGTCGCAGTGATAAACCTGAGGTCGACTTTCAGGGACTTTGTACTCCCGACAGGCCTGATCATCTGGTCCTCAAGCACCCGCAGGAGTTTTATCTGGAAATATGGGCTTATATCCCCTATCTCATCGAGGAACACCGTGCCTCCGTCACCCTCTTCAAGCATGCCTTTTTTTGAGACGACCGCCCCTGTAAAGGCCCCGCGTACATGTCCGAAGAGTTCGCTTTCAAGCAGGTTCTCCGGGATAACGGAACAGTTTATGGGTATAAAAGGCATTTCCCTCCTGGCACTGTTGTGGTGAAGAACGCGGGCAAAGAGTTCCTTGCCGGTCCCTGTTTCACCCAGCAGCAGGACATTGCTCCTTGTGTCCACTATTTTTTTTGCTTCATCAATAATGCTTTTCAGTGCGGGGCTCGCTCCAATGATGCTGCTGAAGTCATACGTCCTCCCGATTTCACGTTTCAGCAGAAGGTTTTCAACCTCAAGACGTTTTTGAGTAAGCGCATTTTTCACGACCTGCTTGATCTCTTCATGCATAATCGGCTTCATGATATAATCGTAGGCCCCGGCCCTGAGCGCCTTTACAGCGGTTTCGAGGGATGCGTACGCTGTCATGACGATGAATATCTGGTCCGGGAGTTCCTGCCTCACTCTTGTAAGCAGTTCAATGCCGTCCTGCCCGGGGAGGATTATGTCAGAAATGATGACATCATACATGGTTTTTTCGAGGAGGATGAGGCCCTTTTCTGCAGATTCCGAGGTGTCGACCTCAAATCCGTCTTTTGCGAATATCCGTTTTAATGAATGCCTCAGGGTTTCTTCATCTTCAACTATTAATATATTCTTTGACATTGCCTATCGCTTTCCGGGCATGGAAATGTAAAAATCAAAGACCAAAGATCAAAATTAAGGAGAATTATTTATAGGATAAAAACCCTTCCATAATTTTGATTTTTTATTTTTAATATTTTATCTTTTCTTGCCTGCTATTATTACCCGTACCTGAATAGTTACCCATATTATATATTATTTTATACTGCCATAGCATAATATAACCCGAATAATACCCGTTACTCCGACAGAGGGATCCTGATTATAAAACTCGAGCCGTTTTTTTGTGAAGATCCGATTTCTATTGTCCCGCCATGGTCTTTAATAATGCTGTAACAGATACTTAATCCAAGGCCGGTCCCTTTGGTCGGGCCCTTGGTTGAAAAGAACGGATCAAATATCTTGTCCATGTTTTCATGGTCTATACCTCCCCCTGTATCGGAGAAGCTTATCTCGACAAAACCGTCATTCTGTCTGATAGAGACGCTCAGTTCTCCCCCGTCAGGCATGGCGTCGCGGGCATTAAGCATGAAATTGAGAAAGACCTGCTGCATCTGGTCGGAGTCGAGTTTCAGGACAGGGATTTCCTCTATTTCCGTATGGATTTTGATTTTTTTGAAATTTTTATCGTATCGCACAAGATTCAGGGTATTTTCGAGGACGTCTTTTAAACTTGTGGGTATCTTTTGACGGGGGTACAAGCGCGCGAAGTTGCCGAGATTGCGCACAATCCTTGCGATCCGGTCTATATGGGTGTTTATAATTCCGAGAGAGTCGGACACAAAGGGGGAAGTTTTTTCCGAGAGGAGCTCCTGGACAAGGGACGAAATCGAGGCAAGGGGATTGCCGATTTCATGCGACACCCCGGCGGCAAGCCTGCCGATACTCGCGTGTTTGGTTGTCCTGAAGAGGTCTTCTTCTATCTTTTGCTTTTCGGTGATGTCTTCCATCACGAGGACGTATCCCTTCTGGTCTCCCGTCAACTTGCTTAAATGCACCTTGAGTATGATCTGCGGCTCATTTTTGAGATCTCTCCTGCAGATACTTTCTCCCTCTCTGATTTCAGGATCAAAGAGGTCGATCTCAAGGCATTGCAGCAGCAGGTCCGTCTCGGTATTCAGGGCATCGGTTTTGTTCAGCCTGGTTATTTTTTCCATTGCGTGGTTCCAGTACTTTACGCGCAGTTTTTCGTCGAGCATGGCCACCCCGAGCGGGATACTTTCTATGATGTTTTCGCTGAATTCTTTCAGGAGCGCAAGCTGTCTGTTCTTTTCAGCGAGTTCCTGCCGTGAGAGTCTCAGACTGCTCGAAATCTTACGGACAGAGTCGGATATCTGGATCTTTTCATCCTGGGTCAGGACGGTCTTGTCCTGAAAAATAAGGCTGCTTATTGAAGGGCTGAGCACTCCCGAGAGGATGATCTCGGCCTCGCCCCTGAATTTCACAAGCCAGTCGTGGGTGATGGACTCCCTCTCGAGATTGTTTTTTCTGAGGAACTTTTCGACCGCTGCTGAGGCATCCCTGGCCCCGATATATTCGGCAAGGATATTTTCTATTTCAGCGAGACTCCCAGGCCTGCCGGAGTGCCCGAGCTCTAGCGGTGAATATGAGTCAACAAAGATTATGTTTTGTCTGGTCTCGGTGTCCGACGGTTTTGTAAGGATTGAAACGAGGACATAAAAAAATAAATTCAGGAGCAGTCCCCAGAAAAGGGAATGACTCCAGCGGTCCAGGCCGGTCAGGCCGAACAGGGCTGAGGGGTTGAGAAATGTTGAGCTGAATGTATATTCAAGAATACCGTCTTTGGCGATTAATCCTGCGCGCAGGAGGGCGGGTATCATGAGCGTGTACAGCCAGACACTGAAGCCCGCAAGGATACCGGCAACCGCGCCTTTTTTATTTCCGCCCTTCCAGTAAAGCCCGATCAGGAAGGCAGGGGCAAATATGGTGACCGCCTCAAAAGACTTCAGTCCTATATCAACAAGGCTGTAAAATTCCCCAATATAAATGGCAAATGTATACCCCAGAAAGACAAGGCCGAGAATAATGATCCTCCTGGTGTTCAGGATCATGAGATAAAAGCCTTTCATTGCGTTCATGCCCCAGACGGCAGGCATCACAAAGCTGTTCATTACCATTGTGCTCAGGGCGAGTGATTCAACTATTATCATGGCCGTGGCAGCGGAAAACCCGCCGATAAACGTCAGTAGCGCAAGGAAAGGGATGCCCTGGTTGAGCGGGATACTCAACACGAAATAGTCGGCATTTTGCTGGGGTTCCCCCAGGAGCAGTCCGCCGTAGGCTATCGGGAGCACAAAGATATTCATAAGGAAGAGATAGAGGGGGAAGAGCCACATCGCCTTCTTGACATGATCATATGAGGAGTTTTCCACGACCGACACCTGGAATTGCCGCGGGAGGAACATGATAGCCATCATGGAGAGAAATGTAAGCGAGAACCATCCCATAAAACTCACCTTTGAAGGCCCTCCAAGTGTCATCAGTGCTGAATATTGTGAGGCCCTGATCCGGGTGAAGATGTCCCCGAAGCCGTCGAACAGACCGTATGACACAAAGACTCCCACAGATATAAACGCAATCAGTTTAATCGCCGATTCAAAGGCGATGGCAAACACAAGGCCTCCGTGTCTCTCTGAGACATCTACTCTTCTGGCGCCAAAAAATACTGCAAAGATTCCGAGCAGCAGGGTAATGAACCATCCGGCAAAGTGGCTGCCGCCCGGCTTCCCGGCGAGAATGGAAAAGGTGGTCATTATTGCCTTGAGCTGAAGCCCGAGATAGGGAGTGATCCCGATTACCGCGACGAACGTTACCAGGGCTGAAAGAAAAAGTGAATTCCCATAGCGCGATGCTATGAAATCCGATATCGTGGTAATCCTGTTTTCTTTGCATATATAAAGGACTTTCCTGAGAATGATCCACCAGAGGGCCGCCATGAGAGTCGGTCCCAGGTAAATCGTGAGAAAGCTGAGTCCTGAATTTGCGGCCCTGCCTACACTGCCGTAAAATGTCCATGACGTGCAGTATACCGCAAGGGAGAGTGAATACACATAAGGGTTGGAAACGAGTTTGCTGCCTTTACGCTCCTGTTTTTCAGCGTAATGCGCAATAAGGAAGAGGAGTACGAGATAGGCAAAGATAGTAGAAAATAAGATTGTTGTGGAAAACAATTACCCTCCGTCGTTATCCTTTTCTTTCACAATGGTAGAGATGAATATGAGTATGATGAAAATAAGCCACGCAAGGAAAAGATATTTTGAAAGGTTATAATTGAAGATGCTCAGTATCGGCCAGTTAAACAGTATGACCCCGAGAACAAACAGGAATATTCCGATATCTCTGCTAATAGGGATATATTATAGTAAAACGCAGGAGAATAGTGCAGATTTTTGTTAACACTATAATTGAGGTCACATGACAAAAAACCCGGCACAACCGCCACGGCCCACCGACAGGGTTGAGACGATACGGCACGGTATAATCTCTGCCATTGACGGGCAGGCATGTTCGGCCAGGGAGATCTCCGCGATCGTCGGGATTCCGGAAAAGGAAGTATGCGGACATTTGGCTCATATACAAAAGACTGTCGGGAAAAAAGGCGGCACCGTGAAGGTGACTGCCGCGGAATGTAAAAAATGCGGGTTTGTCTTTAAGAAAAGGGCGAAACTGAAGAAACCCGGAAGGTGTCCGGTATGCCGCGGGGAATCGATAAGAGCACCGTTTTTTGAAATACGGTAAGCGACTCTTTTATTCTCCTCTTTGGCAAAGATCAGGGGTTTGAATTATTTTTTGAGCCTGTTATAATGGATGATAGGCTTGGAACCTTTCAATCGAGTGTACAGAAGAGCACATTGCTCCAAGATCAAAACGTACAATAAATGACGACAGTAATAAATCTGAATATACTGAACTTTTTCCGTCTGAAGCTGAATAAGTTTACTCAGAATAATGTTCAGCTGCATGCAGAAGTTTCAGTCGGAAATCAGAAACAGGCTGCAGAGAGGGAAGATGTAATTGATATCACGCCTTACAGCAGAGAAGTGCACGAGAGTAAGGCCCTCATACATACAGGTGCAGGAATGCCTGTCAACCCGTATCGCACACCGGATATGGTAAAGCGCCTCGGGGTTTCGGACAAAATGCTCCCCCCGGACGGTCAATATCGTCAGTCCCGGGATGCGGTGAAGTCATCGGTCATAAACGGGACATATGACAGGAGCGGCAAGACGGTCGAGTGCTGCCAGCCAAAGGGCAAGCATATAGATGCATATGCGTAGACGCTG
>JAJRVB010000205.1 GCA_024277515.1 Nitrospirota bacterium
ATGCTTGCGTAGACATCCAGCCTCGTTTTCACCCGGATCATGCAGATAGTTCTCATACAATTATATTATACGTCTGCCCGCCCCCTGACTTGAGAAATTGAACATTAGGAAAAACAGCATTATTATTTTTATATTTTATTGGATTATCATATATGATGTGTTACAATTATGACAGCGGAGAAAAAAACCCAAAAAGAAAACAGTTTAGTGTAAGATTAAGTCCCTCTGTAGTAAAGAAACCCGATCATCTCTGCACGTACTTTTCATGACATTATGAGCAATAATCATTTATCAAAAAAAGACATACCAATAGATGAGCGCTTAATTTTTGCCTTAGATGTCCCCAATGAAGCGGAAGCAAAGAAACTTGTTGCCATACTTGGAGATAGCGTTTCTTTTTATAAGCTTGGATTGGAACTATTCATGGCCGGGGGTTATTACGAGTTAATCGATTGGCTTGTTAAAAGAAATAAAAAGGTTTTTGTTGACTTAAAGTTTTTTGATGTCCCTCAAACCGTAAAGTCTGCTGTCATGCAACTTAAAGGGCGGCATGTAACATTTGCAACTGTACATGCTAATGATGAAATGATGCGGGCTGCTGTAGAAGAAAAAAACAGTACTAAAATATTAGCTGTTACTGTATTAACAAGTCTTGATAATGGAGATATAAAAGATTTGGGTTTTAAGGTAGACATTAATGAGCTTGTTCTGTCACGTGCAAAAAGGGCATTAGAAATAGGTTGTGACGGGGTAATATCAGCTGGAGAAAATGCACCTGTGCTAAGAGATTCTTTTGGTGAGCGGTTTCTGATTGTTTCTCCAGGCATAAGACCTGTCGAAAACCGTGAAATTGACGATCAAAAAAGGACGGTTGATGTTGAAGAAGCCTTTAAAAACGGAGCAGACTATATTGTAGTAGGCAGACCCATAAAAGATGCTCCTGACCCCAAACAGGCAGCAGGAGATATTCAAAAAAGAATCGCCAACCTTTTTCAATGAACAACCCTGCAGCAGAGCGATGATGTCTAGTATTGCATCTGCAGAGACAATAGCAGAGTATGGAGAAAATGTTATATGAAAATTCAGATAATTATATTATGTATCATGCTGTTTGCCTTGGCCTGGATTGAGACGCCGGATGCAGGGGGAAAATATATGAAACCTTCAGGGAAAGAAATCAGGCAAAAACTGACTCCACTTCAGTACAGGGTAACGCAGGAAGACGGGACGGAACGGGCATTTGACAATGAGTACTGGGACAATAAAAAAGAGGTAATTTATGTTGATATTGTATCGGGTGAACCTCTTTTCAGTTCATCAGACAAGTTTAAGTCCGGAACCGGGTGGCCGAGCTTTACAAGGCCGGTTGAGCCATCAAATATTGTTGAGCGTGAAGACAACGGTTTATTTGCGAAGAGGACGGAAGTAAGGAGCAAAAACGCGGACTCCCATCTTGGGCATGTATTTACCGACGGCCCCGAACCGACCGGGCTCCGCTACTGCATTAATTCCGCGTCTCTTCGCTTTGTCCCGAAAGATGAAATGGAAAAAGAAGGGTATGCGGCGTATCTGAAGTTATTTGATTAGCCGGCTCATTTTTTCCAAAAAGAGGGGAGCTGTTTCTCACCGCCAAAGACAGGGGCATTAAAAAGCATTATAATATCGCATGCCCCAGGCGCTGACATTGAACATAAAGAAAGGCCTTGACCTCCCGATCTCCGGCAGGGCCGAACAGGCAGTCAGTGGAGTAAAACATCCTGCTGAGGTTGCAGTACTCGGAAGCGATTACCCCGGCATGAAACCGCACTATGAGGTTACCGCCGGTGAACATGTCAAGCTGGGACAGGTCCTCTTTACCGATAGAAAAAAGCCGTCCGTTAAATGTACATCACCGGGGTCCGGGAAAGTTGTCTCCATAAACCGGGGTGCAAGGCGGGCGCTTACGTCGCTTGTCATTGCCCTTGAGGGGGATGATGAGATCACTTTCAACTCATATTCAGAACGTGAGTTTCCTGCGCTCGACAGGAAGTATGTTGCAGGTCTTCTCCTCCAGTCCGGCCTCTGGACATCGATCCGCTCACGTCCGTTCAGCAGGGTGGCGGACCCTGATGTCATCCCGCATTCAATTTTTGTTACGGCAATGGATACAAACCCCCTTGCGCCTTCTGTGGAGAAGATCATTCAGGGAAACGAGAGGCATTTTACAAACGGCATAGTCCTCCTGTCGCGGTTGACTGAAGGGAAGGTGTTTCTCTGCAAATCCCCCGGTGATACTATCCCCTGGCCGGAGATTGACTCGCTTTCAATCGTGGAAGTCATCGGTCCCCACCCTGCAGGCAATGTGGGAACGCACATACATTTTCTCGATCCGGTAAACAGAAGAAAACAGGTGTGGTACATAAACGCCCAGGATGTTATTGCAATCGGGATTTTATTTGCTACAGGCAGGCTGAATGTTGACCGGGTCATATCACTTGCAGGGCCGGGCGTAAAGAATCCGGGGCTGATTAAAACCAGACTTGGCGCATCTACTGAGGACGTGACCTCAGGCGAGTTAAGGGAAGGCGCATTCCGCGTTGTGTCCGGTTCGGTTTTGTCCGGCCACACGGCCGGTGAGGAGACGGGATACCTCGGCAGATATCACCAGCAGATATCCGTGCTCCCGGAGGGCGGCAGGCGGACATTCCTTGGCTGGCTGCGCCCCGGGACCGACCTTTATTCCACAAAAAACATCGTGCTCTCACGCTTTATACGGCAGAGACTTTTTGACTTTACTACCTCAACCAACGGCAGCAAACGCGCAATTGTCCCGGTCGGCGCTTATGAAAAGGTGATGCCCCTGGACATCCTGCCGACATATCTTTTGAGGGCGCTGGCTGCTGATGATATTGAAGAAGCCGAAAACCTCGGATGCCTTGAACTGGATGAAGAAGACCTGGCATTGTGTACGTTCGTGTGTCCTTCAAAGATAGACCACGGGGCGGAGCTGCGGCGAAATCTGAGCATAATAGAGAAGGAAGGATAATGGGACTGCGGGACCTCCTTGACAGACAGGAGAAACATTTCACAAAAGGCGGAAAATATGAGAAACTGTATCCGCTCTTTGAAGCTGCCGACACATTTCTTTTTACCCCCGCGCACACCACGAAAAGCGGCCCGCATGTACGCGATGTGATTGACATAAAACGTGTCATGATATGGGTTGTGTATGCCCTTGTTCCCTGCGTTTTCATGGCCCTCTATAATACGGGGCTTCAGGCAAATACAGCGCTGGCGCTTGCCGGCCGGACATCCGTTGAAGGCTGGCGCGGCAGTGCGCTTGCCCTTCTCGGAACCGGTCTGAGTCCTGACAGTATAATTTCCTGCGTGGTACATGGCGCGCTTTATTTCATCCCGCTCTACATGGTGACACTTGCGGCAGGCGGGATATGGGAGGCCCTGTTTGCTTCTGTGAGAAGACATGAAATCAGCGAGGGTTTTCTTGTGACAAGCCTCCTCTTCCCTCTGATACTCCCTCCTGATATTCCCCTGTGGCAGGCAGCGCTCGGCATCTCTTTCGGCGTTGTATTCGGAAAGGAAATCTTCGGGGGAGCGGGCAGGAACATTTTCAATCCCGCATTAACCGGAAGGGTCTTTCTTTTCTTTGCCTATCCGGCACAGATCAGCGGTGACTCTGTCTGGGTGGCGGTTGAGGGGATTACCCGTGCGACCCCCCTTGCAGAGGCTGCGGATGCCTCAATGGCACTTTCTGTTACATGGTGGGATGCCTTCCTCGGGACCATCCCCGGATCGATGGGGGAAACATCGACACTCGCCTGCCTTATCGGCGCTGTCATTCTTATAATCACAGGTATCGCATCCTGGAGGATCATGCTCTCTACTGTTGCCGGGATGTTTTGTCTCTCAGGGCTGCTTTATGCGGTTGGCAGCAGTACAAACCCTATGTTTCAGTTGTCTCCGGTCTGGCATCTGGTCCTCGGCGGTTTTGCATTCGGCACTGTTTTTATGACAACATACCCTGTGACCGGGGCAATGACCGAAAAGGGAAAATATGTGTACGGGCTTTTGATCGGGATGTTGACTGTTCTGATCCGTATTATCAACCCCGCCTTTCCGGAGGGGATCATGCTGTCCATATTGTTTGCGAACATGTTTGCTCCGGTAATTGACCGGATATTTATTAACGCCAATATCCGGAGAAGGATTGCAAAAAGTGCCTGATGACAGTGTGAAGAAATCCATAGCAGTTGCGCTCGGTGTCTGTATAATATGTTCCCTCCTCGTCTCAACTGCCGCGGTATCCCTGAACAGTATCCAGGAGGAGAACAGGACCCTCGACAGGATCAGAAACATCCTCGTGGCTGCCGGTCTGCCGTCCGGTGATGAAGACATGCAGGCAATCTTCGAGGACAGGGTGCGGCCCGTAATCATTGATTTAAGCACCGGGGCTGTCCTTCCTGAGGAGGATTATAATGATATATTAAATGTTGATTCGTTCAATGTTCTGGACATGGCGGGTGATGCGGCATATGGCATGGAAGTGCCTGTTGACAGGGATATGGCAGGCATACGGAGAATGCCGAGGTATATGCTCATATATTTCATCAGGGAAAATGGAAAAACCAGCCGGATAGTTTTGCCTGTCTATGGAAAGGGATTGTGGTCAACCATGTTCGGATTTATAGCGCTCGAATCTGATCTCCGGACTGTGCGGGGCTTTACGGTTTACGAACATGCCGAGACGCCCGGACTCGGGGGAGAGGTGGATAATCCCGCGTGGAAGAGGTCATGGAGAGGGAAGCAGGCCCTTGATGAAGCAGGCAATGTACTTCTGCGGGTTATCAAGGGAAGGGTGGATGATTCACGGCCGGAGTCAAGGCACCTGATAGACGGGCTTTCCGGTGCAACCCTTACATCACGCGGGGTGGACAGACTGGTAAGGTTCTGGCTCGGTGAAAACGGGTACGGTCCTTTTCTGAAGAGGCTGAAGGAGGAGCAGCATGGGCAGGTATAGGAAATTGATATCCGGGCCGATTTTTGAAAGCAACCCGGTCGCGGTCCAGATACTCGGAATCTGTTCCGCCCTTGCGGTGACTACAAAACTTGAAACCGCGTTTGTGATGAGTGTGGCGGTCTTACTGGTGCTCGCTTTTTCGGGTTTGTCAATAAGCATTATTCGGAACCATATCCCGGGGAGCATCCGCATTATTGTTGAAATGACTATTATAGCTTCGCTTGTCATTATTGTTGATCAGTTCCTGAAGGCGTATGCATATGAAACCAGCAAACAGCTATCGGTTTTTGTGGGGCTGATCATAACCAACTGCATTGTGCTGGGCAGGGCGGAGGCGGTTGCACTCAAGAAGCCGCCCGGCACAAGTTTTCTGGACGGGATCGGAAATGGTCTGGGATACGGCCTGATGCTTCTCATTGTGGCATTTTTCAGGGAGCTGGGCGGATCAGGAAAGTTATTCGGAATGAGCGTGCTAAGGCTCCAGACAGAGGGAGGGTGGTATCTTCCTAACGGGCTGTTCCTTCTCGCCCCGAGTGGATTCATTATTATCGGACTCTTAATCTGGGCGCTCAGGACCTGGAGAAAAGAACTTTCAGAGGCGGAATAAATTATGCTTGAGCATTATATCAGCCTGTTTTTAAAGGCGGTGTTTGTTGAAAATCTGGCGCTTGCCTTCTTTCTCGGCATGTGTACCTTTATTGCTATTTCGAAGAAAGTGGAAACCGCGCTTGGTCTCGGATTTGCGGTCATCTTTGTCATGACCATTACGATCCCGGTAAACAATCTTATTTACCGCTATATCCTGGAGGACGGCGCCCTCGCCTGGGCCGGCATTCCGGACGCGGACCTCACGTTTCTCGGCCTGCTTGTTTATATCGGTGTTATTGCCGCGATGGTACAGATCCTGGAGATGGCCCTTGACAGGTATGTCCCGGTCCTTTACGCGGGGCTGGGTATATTCCTTCCGTTGATAACCGTCAACTGTGCCATTCTGGGCGGTTCCCTGTTTATGGTAGAGAGGAATTATAATTTTACCGAGAGCGTTATCTACGGGTTTGGTGCAGGCGCGGGGTGGGCCCTTGCGATAATTGCGCTGGCAGGGATCAGAGAGAAGATGAAATACAGTAACATTCCCAAAGGACTCAGGGGAGCG
>JAJRVB010000206.1 GCA_024277515.1 Nitrospirota bacterium
ATTGCCTTGTCTTTGGGAAAGATAGGGTTATCCGCCGCTGAGGACCTCTTTTCGAGCACATATACGATAGACAGGACCGCCGAGAATGAGAGCAGGAAGGAAAGCTCAAACAGCGCCGCCGGTTTCCAGAGGAGAATAAGAACGGCTGCAACTGACAATGAGTTCAGCCACTGGTCCTTTCTTCCAAGAAACAGCGCGAGCATACAGACAAGGACCACTATGAACGAACGTATGGCAGGGATGCTCAAACCTGATATTGCGGCATATGCGATCAGAACGGGCAGAGTGATTATAATGGCTGTCCGGGCAGGGGTAATATATAACGTCAGTCTCGCAAGACATCCAGCCGGCAAGGATTTAACTATAAGACGGGTCATATTAAAAAATATAAGTGCGAGCAGTCCGAAGTGCGTTCCAGATATACTCAGCAGGTGCGCAAGTCCGGTGGCGCTGAAGGCGTCCCTCATCTCCGGGCTGATTCCCCTCCTGAGCCCGGGAATGATCGCCTTGAGAAAAGACGCGTTTTCCGGGGAAAGACTGTTGTCAATGATCCTCCCGAGTTTCTGACGCTGCCGTGATATCCATACCCGGAGACCACCATCTCTCCTGACGATTTTCAGCTGCCTCACATAACCCGCAGCAGCAACACCGGACCCCTTCACGTTGTATGCATATACCCCAGGATTGCGGAATGCATACTGCCCTCTCAGCTTTGCTATTGCGCTGATCCTGCTTCCCGGAATAAAGAGATCTTCCTGAAAATTATCTCCGTACAATGCAGGCATCATGACAAGCCGGACCCTGCCCTGTATATTCTCTCCTCCCGCGATGACCTCATTAAGGGTAAAATGGAATTTCTCTCCGGACATTTCAGGGACCTCCACAAGTGTGCCTTCCACTACTATGTCTTTCTCAGGGAACGCAATTTCAGGCAGCGTGTCCTTCCTGAGAAGGCCGTAAAAAAATCCGCACAAGCAGACGGCAATGAGCAGCAGGCTCCTGCCCGCCGTTCGATAAGCAGGCAGGGACACAGCTTTCCTGCGTCCTGACAGAAACAGATAAACGACCGCCAGAATGTATATGAACGAGAGTGATACAGGAAAAAACGGAAAAAATTCAGCTGCACCTAGTCCGCATATGAATGCGGCCGCAAATATTGTCATGTCCCCTTGTTGTCAGCACACAGGTTATTTTTCTGCCATATCCCCGAAAAGGCACTAAAATTATAACACATTCACCGCTTATATCTTCATGTTACGCGCCTTGCAGCCTGTAAGCTGTATCCTGTATTCTTTATGTATGTTATGCAAGATCATCTCGGTCACCGGGGCACACAGCAACATTGGAAAGACCACTCTCTGCTCCATTCTACTTCAGCACCTCACAGGTTTTGGGGCCATTAAATTTACCAGGACCCCCCTTTTTACTTCAGTGATTGATGATCCGGACATTATTTCGGAACAAGACAAGGATACCGCTGTCATGTCCCGGTCAGGGGCTGTAAAAGTTGTGTGGTTGAAAAGCTCCGGCAGTGGACTTGAAGACGCATTACATATAGCGATGAGCAAGATGGACGGCCTTGAGGGAGTGATAGTGGAAGGGAACAGCCCTGTACACTATATGGACCCGCATCTTACAATTTTTATTATAGGGGCGGACGGAGAAGTCAAGGCATCAGCCGGGGATGTGGGCCAAAAAGCGGATATCATCATAATCAACTCGCCTGACCATATGGGCAATCCTTTTTCAGCCCCTTTCCCGACAAGGCAAAATACGCGGACCTTCAGGATTGATTTAATAAAAAAAGAGGGCGAAATTGACAAATTCCTTGCATATACCAAAAAATATATAGAGGGGCTGCGTTCCTGACCGGTTTCAGCAGCTCAGGAACAGCCTGATATGGACCGGGAAGAAATCAGCGCGCCTTAATCATTTTCAGGCAATTATGTTAACATTTTGAGTTATCACGGAAAGGAGTATATTGCTTGCAGATTGAATTGAATGTCCTTTTATTTGAGCTTGCCCTCACCTGCTATTTCCTTGCAACAATTGCAGGTCTCTTTGAGATTTTCCGTGGAAAAAAAACCACATCGAGACTCGCCATTTACCTGTCGGTTATCGGCTTTGCTTTTCACACCGCAAATATCATTATCCGGTATATTGAAGGAGGACACATCCCGGTCACCAACATGCATGAGGCGACCTCATTTTTTTCGTGGTGCGTGCTGATATTGTTTTTTTTCCATGAATTCCGCTACAAGCTGGGACTGTTGAGTTCCTTTATTATGCCGATCGTCTTTATCCTGATGTTCTCGGCATCCATCTTTCCGCGGGAAATAAAGGTACTGAGCCCGGTGCTCCAGAGCTACTGGTTCGGCATTCATGTGGTGCTCGCCTTTCTGGGAGACGCGGCCTTTGCCATGGCATGCGGGATAGGCATCATGTATCTCATACAGGAACGTTTCGTAAAGTCCAAAAACCTGGGTGGACTCTTTCAGAAACTGCCGAGCCTTCAGGCGCTTGATGACATAAATTACCACCTGATAACTCTCGGTTTTCCTCTCCTGACGTTTGCCATGATCACCGGAGTAATATGGGCGAATTCAGCATGGGGCACTTACTGGAGGTGGGACCCCAAGGAAGTCTGGTCTTTGATAACATGGCTTATATACGCCCTCGTAATTCATCTGCGCCTAACATTGGGATGGCGCGGCAAAAAGGCCGCCATTCTTTCGATCGTCGGATTTGTCATCGTTATATTCGCTTTTTTCGGCGTTACATTCATCCTGAAAGGACGTCATATATTTATGTAGAAGGATTCAAGGATTCAAGGGTTCAAGGAACAGACTTTTATTTATATACCCCCCCGGACCCTCTAATCTCTGGCCCCTGTCTTTAAATATCATGAACATATTAATAGTCGGACTAAACCATAACACAGCTCCCGTTGAAATAAGGGAAAAGGTGGCCTTTGACGGACCAATGCTCGAAGAGGCCATGAACATCCTGAAAGAATCCCGTGTGGTAAAGGAAAATATTATATTGTCAACATGCAACAGGGTCGAGATATATGCGAGTGTGAGCGATATCGATGCAGGTATCGAAAATATAAAAGACTTTATTTCCGGGTTTCATCAGGTCAACAGAGACCTTCTGGACAACTCCCTTTATATACATAAGGGGAAAGAAGCGGTAAAGCACATGTTCAGGGTCGCATCAAGTCTGGATTCCATGGTTGTGGGCGAACCCCAGATCCTTGGACAACTGAAGGACGCATTTGATGCAGCCATGAAGAACAGGACCACAGGGGTCTACCTGAACAAGCTTATGAGAAAGTCCGTCTCAGTTGCCAAGCGGATCAGGACAGAGACAAAGATCTCTGAAAATGCGGTCAGTATAAGTTTTGCAGCCGTTGAACTCGCAAAGAAGATATTCGACGACCTGTCTACAAAGGCGTTTATGCTGATGGGTGCCGGTGAGATGGGAGAACTGGCAGCAAGACACTTGATCAATAACGGGGTAAAGGACGTATATTTCACAAACCGTACCGAGGCCCGGGCAGAGGAATTCGCAGCTGAATTTAAAGGGAAGGCCGTACCTTTTGAGACCTTTGTGGATGAACTGGTGCATACCGACATCGTCATATGCTCAACCGGCGCCCGCCATTACACTTTACTGAAAGACCAGGTCCGCCGGACCATGAAATCACGCAAACAGAAACCGATGTTTATCATTGACATTGCGGTCCCGAGAAACGTTGACCCGGAGATCGGAAAACTGGACAATGTTTACCTCTATACGGTCGATGATCTCAATCAGATTGTTGATTCAAACAAACAGGAGCGCGCAAAGGAAGCTGAAAAGGCAGAGGGCATTGTCGTTGAGGAGATCGGTTCTTTTGTGAAATGGACCAAATCACTTTCCGCAACACCCACGATTATTGCGCTCAGAAACAGGGCCGAGGAAATAAGAAAGACAGAACTCGAAAAGACCCTCGCAAAGCTGGGACCCATGGAGGAAAAACAGATCAGATCCATCGAAAACCTTACATCCCTGATTGTCAACAAACTGATACATTTTCCTACTTCAGCGCTTAAGTCCGAAAACGAAAACAAGGAACAGATGCTGGATATTGTCCAGCAATTGTTTAAATTAGAGATAGAGAGTGATAATAATGACAAAACGTAAAATAGTTATTGCAACACGCGGCAGCAAGCTTGCGCTCTGGCAGGCAGAATGGATCAAGGCACAGATTGAAGAGATTGAGCCTGAACTCGACGTGGGACTCAATAAAATAAAGACCACAGGCGACAAGATAGTGGATGTCCCGCTTGCCCAGGTCGGCGGCAAGGGACTCTTTGTAAAGGAAATTGAAGAAGCCATTCTGAGAGGAGAGGCCGACCTCGCCGTTCACAGCATGAAGGACGTCCCGACCGACCTGCCCGGAGGACTCCATTTATCCTCCATAACAAAAAGAGAAGACCCGAGAGATGCGTTTATTGCTCAAATTCAAAATTCAAAATTCAAAATTCAAAATTTTAATGAGCTGCCGCAGGGCGCAAATGTGGGTACGAGCAGCCTTAGACGTATCTGTCAATTATTGAATAAAAGGCCTGATCTTACAATAACCCAGCTCCGCGGCAATGTTGATACACGAATTAAAAAACTGGATGAAGGGCTGTTTGATGCCATTATTCTTGCTGCCGCGGGAGTAAAAAGACTGGGTCACGCGGACAGGATTACGGAAAAACTCGACACCAATCTCTGTCTTCCTGCAATCGGTCAGGGAGCAGTCGGGCTTGAATGCAGGGTGGATGATGAATTCATCAACAGCCTTCTCGCAAGACTGGACCACGAAGAGACCTCTATATGTGTACGGGCTGAACGTGCATTCCTCAAAATACTTGAGGGAGGATGCCAGGTCCCGATCGGGGCATTTGCCCGGATAGCGGACGGCCGTGTTGTCATAGAGGGCCTCGTAGGCAGTGTCAACGGGAAGACACTGATCAGGGACAGGGTAGAGGGAATGCCTCAGGACGCTGAATCTCTTGGCGAGGTGCTCGCTGAAAAGCTCCTTGCAGAAGGGGCAAAGGAAATCCTTGACAAGGTGTACGGCCGGTAAGCCGTGTCTTGCCCTTTGACCGGCCTATAGGATATATTATCTTATGCTCAAAATAATGCAGAGTCATAAATTCTTCACCATGTTTGTTCTCGGGGCAATCACCATTATGATCTCTGTCGCATTTATTTTCTGGGGTATCGGGCCGAAGGACAATGTTGCGGTATCATATGTCGCACAGATTGATGATGAAAAAATCCCGCTCGACGAGTTCTGGCGGGCGTATGACAGCGAACTGAAGCGCCTCAAGGACCAGAATAAAAGCCCCGAGGAAATTGAGAAAATGGACCTCGAAGAAAGGGTCCTTGCTACTCTGGTAAACCGGACGGTGCTTTTGATTACGGCCTCGCGAAACGGGATTTCCGTGACCGAAAAAGAGGTCCGGGAGGCCATAATGAACACCCCGTATTTCCAGCGGAACGGCGTATTCGACCCTGAAGTATACAAGCGGGGCCTCCGGCTGAACCGCACCACGCCACGGATATATGAGAACAACGTGAGAAATGACCTGATCATCACCCGTATGAGCAACTTAATCGGTGAAACAGCCGAGCTTACGCCGGATGAGGTAATGATTCTTGACTCCATGGAGGCGGAGAATAAGGACCAGTTGTACTCATTATTTCTTTCCTCAAAAACCAACCTGATGATTCAGGCTTATATTGAAAGCAAGAAACGGACGATTGATATCCGGATTAACAGGGACCTCATTTCCTGATAAAACAGAAGGTTCTAAAGGCAGTATCTCAGACGACCTCTTGCAGTCAATCCTTTGACATGTTCAGCACCTTCCCCTTTATGCCATGTGCAATTTTACGGGGCCCTGAGAGATATCACACACATTTCCGCGCCCGCCTGCAGAAAAGGTCAAATATTAAAAATAAAAGATCAAAATTAAGGAGAATTATTTATATGATAAAAACCCTTCCATAATTTTGATCTTTGCTCTTTGATTTTTACATTCCCATGTCCGGGTGTAACTGAATGAGTCATGTTACTCCTTTCATCCACTTGTTGGGATATACATTTTATGCTAAACTATATTACTCGTTAATAATACTCGTTTAACGCAAACCATGCAGATATTGCAAAACACAATCATTAGTGCTGTGAGTAAGCCGGTTATTTTCATTCTGTGTGTGCTGCTGTTTACAGCATCCCTTGTTTATGCAGAAGAAAAAGCAGAGAACACGGATGCGGTAACAGACGATACCAACGTCCATTATACCGGCAAGTACTGCGCTGTGTGCCATGAAAAAACTCCTGAAAAAGGCGGAGAGACGTTCCTGAAATACGGGGGCGACTTTACACAGCTATGCAATTGTCATGGCTACACGCCCGGCACCTATATACATCCTGTGAATGTGGAGCCTTCTGAAGAGAAAAAAGATCATATCCCCGCGGACCTCCCATTGAAGGACGGAATGATTACCTGCACGACATGTCACGATATGTATATGCAGTGTCAGGATAATGCAAAATACAGATCCCTCAACAGGAGGTTTTTAAGAGGAGCTCCGTATGTAAGCCGTACAACTCTCTGCTTCAGGTGCCACGACGAAAGAAAATACACGATGCTTGACCCGCACAACCAGCTGGATGAAGCAGGGGGAATCATTGTTGAAAAATGTCTTTACTGCCACATAAAAAAACCTGATGAAAATATAGAGACATTTAAGGAAATCGAGCTTATCGGTAATATTGACGCGCTCTGTTTCAGGTGTCATTTCAAACAGAGCAAGCTCCACCCGATCAATGCCGACCACCTGGTCACACCTACCCCGGTTATTATTGAAAATATGAAATATACTGAAGAAAAATTCGGAATAATACTCCCGCTCGATTATGAGGAAAAGATCGGCTGCCCCACATGCCACAATCCCCATGAAAGGGGCGTCATACCGAGAGGGAGACCGAGCGCAAAGGGAGCGAGTGAGAAGTACAGACTGAGGTTGTCCGGAGAGAACATGCAGATTTGCGTTGCCTGCCATAAGGACAAATTTTAATCCTGCAAATAACCATTCAGTTACGGGTAATAATAGCAGGCAAGAAACATCAAATATTAAAAATAAAAAATCAAAATTATGGAAGAGTTTTTATCATATAAATAATCCTCCTTGATTTTGATCTTTGGTTTTTGATTTTTACATTTCACTGTCCAAATGATCCCTGCAACTGAATCGTTACCCTGTAAAAGCGATTAAGGATCGTACCCGCCGGCATTCGGATGATTGCTGCTGCATCCACTGATTGTTGAATAACAATTCGCCTCGGAATAATTTGCAGGAGTGCTCGCTTTCGTAAATCCGATAACCGCTGAATAATTGTTTCCTCCGGTCCGGTAGGTGTAGGGTGCCGGCTCGCTCATGTACACAATCAGCCGTGAACGCCTGTTTCCGTGCGGAACTGCAGAGTGACAGGCAATGCAGTATACATTATGTTTTGCCGACCCGAAAGGGGTGTAGTCCCGTCCGCTATGTTTTTCATGCGCCCTGTTCTTCCAGGTAGTCTTGTCTGAAGATGGAAATGAATCATGGCAGTTCAGGCAGAAAAGTTCTGTGGACCATGAACTGTTAAGCCCGTTATAGGGGGGATCAGCCTTGTCCCTCCCGCTGATGTCATTTAAACTGAACAGCTTTCCGGAAGAACTGAAAGGCCAGTATTGCCTGGTTCCCTTGAGCATATATTTCCTGGCTGAGCCGTGGGGGCCTATTGCAGCCGAGCCTTCGTTGTCAGCGCCGTGACAGTC
>JAJRVB010000207.1 GCA_024277515.1 Nitrospirota bacterium
CTGGATAACCACTATGAGCTTTATGGAAGTTCCGATCAGGCCCTGCTCTCATACGATGACGGGATCGGCTCCTCAAGAGGCTGGCAACAGGTCATTAAAAAACTGAATCAAAACACATTAACAAAAGTAACGCAGAAACTGGGTGAGAAGTAGTCGTAAATTGCGGGAAAAGATTAACGCCTTATTTTCCCGCTTGCTGTTTTTTTGAGCTGACAGACTATCTCAAAAACCTTGGGAACCTTATATTGCGCAAGTTTCTTATAGCAGAACTTTCGCAGGTCATCCGGATCAAAGTGAGGCGCTGATTCATCCTGCAATACTACTTTAGCTGCCGGGAGCTGACCCAGTTGAGGATGGTCCTCTACATAAACCAGAGACTCCCTGACACCGGGGAAGATGTTTATGACAGACTCGACTTCATGAGGGAACACCTTCATCCCCGTGAAGTTAATAACCTCCTTGTCACGGCCTGCAATTGTCAAATATCCGTCCTCATCCATACTCCCGAGGTCACCGGTATGAAACCAGCCGTTATGCAGAATACTCTCTCTGCCCTGCCACGGAGAAAAATACGCGTCCAGCATGCCTGCTCCCCTGATATGTATCTCTCCTGTACCGTGAACGTCCCTGTTCACAATGTCAACTTCATAGCCCGGCAGGGCCCTGCCCACAGAACTCCTCCGGTCCCGGTCCACGGAAAGGTTAATAAAGGGGAGTCCCACCTCAATGATCCCGTATGCCTCGGTAAGTTCAAGTCCGAATACTGAGCAGAATTTCTCCGCAATGTTTGCAGGTAACTTCATTGCGGTTGATACTGCCATGCGGATATTACGCATAGAGTCCGGGGCGAGCAGGTCAGAACCGGCAAGCAGGTTATAGTGAAAAGGCGATGCATATATGAAGGTGCCTTTCATTTTACGTATACCGTCGACCAGTGCCTCCGGGAACGGACGTCCGCAGAGCACGATGGTTGCGGCGCGCCGTAAAAACAGCAGGATGGTTACTACGAAATGAAAGCTCATCGAGAGGACCCACAACACCGTGTCATCCTGTGTGATATGAAGCCCCCTGTCCGCAGCAGATGTCCTTTCATATATGGCCTCATGCGACAATACGATGCCTTTGCTCGTCCCGGTAGTACCGGAGCTGAATCTTATAAACGCAGGGTTGATCTCATAATAGCGGCCGTCAACAGTCTGCCCTCCTTCCCTGCCGAGGAGTTGAAATTCCCCCCGGGACACCTTTATTTTCTCACCCTCATCCCCCCCCTCCCGGCCATAAACGCCGCTCTCAAAAAACAGCCAGTCAGCCGACATACGCTCAAGAATCTCCTGGATCTCATCCTCTGTATGCTCTGCGGAAACAGGGACGACCACTGCCGGGATTGACAACAGGGACAGACTGGCGATAATATATTCTGCGCTGTCACAGCATAGAAGTGCGACACGGTCATACCGCTTTACCCCCGCCTCTTTCAGCATAGGGGCCAGCTCATCCGATGATGCAAGCAGCTCTGCATAAGAAACACTGTATGCACCGTCGATCACCGCGGTTTTATTTCCAAAAGAGGCTGTCTCCTCCCGTATGACTTCATATATGTTCATGTTATCTGTAACTCGGGTAATCCTTGTAAATACTTCTGAGAGAAAAAATGTATCTGGTCCCCAAATAAATCACCTTTACCATCTCCCTGAAGGGTACTTTCACCTTATTGACCCTGAGAGGATTTGCGCGCAGGGCAACGCTCGATAGGCGGGAAAAGTGGGCATAAAATTTTCTGAGATCAAGCCTTGTAGGCAGGACCGAGTGCATACAGTCATAGAACAGATAGGGATCACATATATAATCATCTTTATGTTTATGCCAGAGTTCGGTCCCGGGTGAAGGGGAAAATACGGTAAACGTCACTTCAGCAGGGCATACATTCATGATCTCCTTTTCGAGCATCCTGAAATCCTCAACAGAGAAATCAGGGTCAACGATAAAGCTGGCATGCAGGGTTATCCCGAGATCACGAAGTATGGAAACAGCCTTTCTGTTGGTCTCTACATTTGTGCGTTTATTGTAACGGTCAAGCCTGGACCCGGACATGGATTCCAGACCTACATATACAAGGTCCAGCCCCGCCTTCTTCCAGAGTGCAAAGAGCTCCGGATGTCTTGCGATCGTGTCGCTCCTCGCCCAGCTTATATATTTTTTCCTTATGCCTCTCTCCATAAGGAGATTCGCGATTTCAGTCATTCGTCTGTTATTAAGGAATGTCTCGTCATCCACAAAATATATATTGTCTTCCCTTAAGTCCGCGATCTCATCGACTACATCTTCCGGGCTGCGCTGGAGGTATTTCCCGTTCATGATATAATGGACCACGCAAAAGGAACAGTTGAAGGCGCATCCCGTGGATGTGCGCACACTGGCTGTGCGGGGAAATATTGTATCGAGCCTGCCTTCAGGCGCCGCTGTCCATACACAAAAATACCGGGACCGATCAACAAGGTCCCTGCGGGGACGCGGGATGTCCCGTACCTGCGGAAAAGGAGGCGGAGGCAATGCGGCCTTTTCCGCAAAATCGGCTGATTCCGGGGACAGTGACACATCCCCGAAATGGAGCGGCATTCCCTTCCTGAATCTTTTCACCACTTCACCAAAGGTCGTCCCTCCTTCACCCCGGACGATAATATCTATATCTCCTCCGGCGTAATCAGCAGGGATAATCGTTGCATGAATGCCGCCTGCCACAGTCATGATAGATGAGTCAATGCCTTTCACGATTGCAGCGAGTTTTTTCAGCATGGCCGACTGTGAACTGTAGGCGGTGAATCCCACAATTTCGGGTTTTACATTATGCAGCTGTCTGTAGAAGGTCTCGACGGGATCTTTTTCTATCCCGAGGTCGCAGATCACAACTTCATCCTCTTTGGGAACACCGCCTGCAACTATCTCGAGTTCAAGGGGTTCCAGATGTAAAAAGCCCTACTGAAGACGCTTCGCTACGAGCAGCTGAGGGTGCGGCTTGACAAGTAATATTCGCAAGTTTATGCCTCCGGTACGTCAGTTATATTGAGTTAATTATTTGATTGAACAATATCTGCTTTTTCCGGGTAACTATTCAGTTACGGATATCATTTGAACATAAAAATGTAAAAATCAAAAACCAAAGATCAAAATTAAGGAAAATACTTTATATTATAAAAACTTCCATAATTTTGATCTTTTATATTTAATATTTGATCCTTTGTTGCCTTGCCGTTATTACCTCAGGCTGAATGGTTACTTTTTCTGGTTACATTACTGATATGGATATCTTCCGTTCCTTACATATTCCGCTGCTGCAAGCCCTGCCTGCTCCCCGAGCGAGATGCATGTGCCCATGACACGGGTCGATCCGAGCGCCTCATGTGTCACTGATATGCAGCGTCCGGCCGTGAGCAGATTGGATATCCCCTTAACCTTCAGACACCCGAAAGGTATATTATAATACTCCCCTGATTTCAGATACCGGTAAACAGTGCCCCTGTTTCTGTCCCATAGCTCGATGGGCCACGCGTTTTTTACTGAGCCGTCTTCAAACTTCCGGGCATCAAGCACATCTTCTTCCGTAAGGGTGTATTCACCGCGCACCCTTATGCCCTCCCTGTCCATGACCGTACGGGACGTCTCTGCAATACGGGAGTCCCTGAACGCTGGGAGGTTGCCCGCCAGGTAATGATGCAGCGCCGAGGCATCAGCGCCTGCCTTTTCCGTGCGTTCCCCGCCCGATTCAGAGGGAATGTTCATCTTGCAAAAGCCCTCATCAGGCGCGTCTCCCGGGCTGAATGTGGTAAATTTCATGTAATCCGGCAATATTTTCTTTTCAGCAGCCTTCTTAAGATAGTAGGGTACCTTGATGCTCAGCGATTCATCCACCCCCTTCAGCCCCTTTATCTGTAAGATATAACCGGCCAGCTGAATCGTGTCAGGGGCTGACAGTTCATATTGTGCCCCTGCCATTTCAGACACAAGTCCGGACCCGGAACAGTCAATCAGGACTCCCGGGCGTATGGTCCTTTCCTGCCCCTGATGATTGACCCTCACCCCGGTCAGGGTCCCGCCCCTGTTCTCGACTGAAAGCACTTCAGTGTCGCTTAAAAGCGTGAGTCCGGGAACTTCACTGCACAGGGAAGAGAAAACGGATTTGAGCGCTTCCCTGTCATAGGGCAAAACATACACCCCTCCGATTTTCTCTATTTTCTTTCGGGGACAGAGTTTAGATAACCGGCTGACCACTTCCCGGGCCATCCCGGTGTTAAGCGTCTCGGCCGGGAACCCTTCACCATTCAGATACAGGCCGCAGATATTCTGGAGGAGTCCGGAATAAGCCACTCCACCGATATCCCGTTCTTTCTCTATCAAAATGGTACGGGCATGCCCCCGCGCGGCCGACACCGCGGCCGACACACCCGAAACACCCGCGCCTGCAACAAGGACATCGTATGAAGTATCTATTTCCCGCATTCCCCGAGTTGCTCCCTGATCATGTCTTCAAGCATCACCGCTTCCCCGCCGGACAGCAGACCGTCCAGACAAGATATCACCAGGTTCAGCCTGCCCTTAAAATTATTGAAAAAAAACCCGAGGCCCGGCGGCACCGGAACGCGCGGCATATGGAATATGTTGCTGATTTCAGTCCCCATAAATTCAGAGGAAATATATGAACTCTTTCCTACATGAGAGAAACAGAAAGAGGCGATTTTCCCGTCAAAGGGGATGCTGAACACCCTTTTAAGCAGGGGCAGAGGCGCGATACGCATTAAAAGGCATGCCTCCTGAATATCTCCCGGGAGTCCGGCCCTGACCTGATCATACATCTGGGCCTTGATATCGGCAATCATGGCTGTGAGATCATCAGCGTCTTTTGCATCAACCTGAAAAAACAGATAGGAAACGTGGTTGAAAAAAAGTTCCTGCTTCACATCTCCGCCCTGTCTCATGTCCACAGAGACGGGAATCAGATAACTCCCGGGTTGGAGCCCCCTCGCCCTGAAAAGAGCGTGGACCGCCCTGATGACACAGGAGAGCAGGTACGGCATCTCCATTAAATAACCTGCCTTCTTATACGCGGTATCGTAAATCACCTCCGTATCTCCCGGTCCAAACGATACAAGTTTAAACCTGAAGCCCTTATCCCCTGATGCAGGGAGAGGAAGCGCGGCCGGGGCCGATCCCGACAGGGCGGCTATCTTCCGGTTCACGTTTCTTCCGGCCAGGAACTTGTCCGACCAGTTTGAGAGCCGGGCAGGCGCATTGAAATGAAAGCCCTCTGCAATCCCTGATTTCTTTTCCCCGGACAGATATGCCCTGAACAGGTCAAGAAACAGCTCCGCGCCCCGTCCGTCAAGCAGGCGATGATCAAATGTCATGGAAAGGAAGCTTTTCCCGTTTCCCATGCGGACAAGATGAAATGCAAGGTGCTCGTTCTCGCCCTGAAACAGCCTGTTCACATTTTCCTCAAGTGCCGGGATGACATCATCAACAGAAGATACATTGTCCATGTCGCTGACATTGAGATGAATGCCATCCCGGCATTCCCCGGGAATTTTCCAGTACGGAGCAAGGTTGATGAAGTCCCGGCTTACGCTCCCATGGAGCACCGGAAATTCCATGGCAAACTCTTGCAGTCCCTGCTGCAGCAAAAAAGCATCAGGCCCGTTATCCAGCACGAGTACAACCTGCGACATATTGCCGGAGCATGTTTCCTTCTTCAGTATATAATCAAGGGCATTAATGATCCAGTCGGCGCCTGAAAGATAATGTCTCTTCTTTGATGAAGGAATCACAAATCCCACGATTAATGTTTTTTGTGAATGAAGGATGCCAGGGAGTGGACGGTCCCAAAGTCTTTTTTGTCCAGTCCTGACTCTATAAGCTGGAGTTTGAAGGTCTTTTCGATAAACACCAGTATCTCCACAAAGGCAAGGGAGTCGATCCCCAGTTTATGAAAGGGTATGTCCGGCGCAATGGACGAGGCGTCCCTGGACAGAATGGAAGCTATGCCCTGTATCAGACTCTCTTCAATTTCCCGGACCGTCATAAGATGAGTTTATCCTTTATTAGATATCGAGGTTGAACCTCGATATAGACAGACTATTTCCTTACGCTTGTTACCTTGTTATCCCTGAATAATACAGCCCTCGTCATAAATCTGTTTTCCATAAACACCCACCGGTCGCTTTTCAGGTTGGGCGTCTTAATAGGTGGAGGATAGCCGTATGACATCAGGACAGCATCTTTACTCATCCCCTCTGATATCTCTCCCTTCCTGATACTCTCCTGTTCACTTTTGGAAAACTTCCGGAAAGGGCCCCCGTACGCCATGGGGGTTTTTTCTGAAAAATACCGCTTAAAGTGGTCCTGCACGGTGATTCCCGGGCTATGTTTTTTTATATATACGATCCGGAAATCAAGACCGTTTTCATTCGAAAATGTTATCTCCTTAGCGCTCACACCTTTCATGGTGACCTTTGTACCCACAGCGAGGATGGCCCCCCTGTGATAATTGGTAGAGTATATTTTTTCCGGATTTTCATACCAGATATTCGCCTTTGTATAGAATGTCTTTCCTGTGACATCCATTTCCGCCGGCAGATTCGGAACAAAGCATAGCAAGGCCAGCAGAATGATCGGCAACAGACCGGTAACGCGCGGATTTCTTAACATATTACCCCTCCCCAGGCAGAATATTTTATTGCTTTTTCCTGAGACAAATCACTGCCTTATTTTCGTAACAATTATATCTGATGCACCTTATTAATTCAATGTCCCTGCTCACTGTTCTGTCGACGATATTCAGGCCGTGGGGATTGTCCTGTACCGGGCTTGCATACAGCATCCGGTTCCTGAGCATAAGCGCGCCTGCCAGGCAGTTGAACGCGCTTCCGGACATCATGCTCCCGAAAACAGGGGAATATGCCGCAGTCGGGATATCAGGAGACAGAGATTCAGCATAGACGGACTCATCCTTAAGCAGTCCGTCCGTGTCAATAATGTTCACGTCCGGTTTTTCAGATTCCTTTTCATAAGTATCAAGATACACATCCTCAATATTACATAGAGCAGTATCCGTATCTTTATTGCTGACCAGGAAAAAAACAGAACCTTCTCCAGGGACCTGATACGCTGGATTAAGGTTAAAAGGCAATATACGTCCGTCAGGGGATGCATTCAGTTTTGTGTCCTGGATATACGCAAGCACATCACCATACTGCTCAACAGCGCCGACAAGTATGAATTCGCAGCGTGATTCATTTAACCATGACTGTGCAAGCTGCAGGGCGCTCTGGAACGAAAAGAAAAACCGGGTAACCGTCATGACAGGGCCCCTGATCCCGAGGACCATTGATATATATGACGCGGCCGCATTATGGACCGAATTGGAAAAGGTTGTAGGTGAGACACTGGATTCACCGTACTCAATAATATCATCCAGAAAACTAAATGTAGTCACCTGGGCGCCCAGTGCCGTTGCGGTTATGATACCGATATTTTTCCCCCTGATATCATCTATCCCGCTGTTCCCAAGGGCCTCGGATGCAGCCGCAACAGCCATTTTGCTCAGCTTGTCCGCACGCCGCATCTTTTTCAGCACAGCCTTGTCACGAATAGTCGTCTGATCGAATTGATATGCAAAACTCTTATTGCTTTTTGAATACTCAACCTCACCCGGAATGCGCCATCCCTCATGCAGCGCATTTTCAAAACTGCCAATGCCGCTTCCCCGTGTAAAAACCATTCCTGCCGAAATTATATTCATGTTTTACGGCCTCGTCCGAACACCAGTGCGGAATTATTGCCTCCAAACGCGAGTGAAGTTGAAAGGGCAGACTCCCCTCTGATTTCCGTTCTTTCCCTTACAGGGACTATCGGGATATTTTCATCCTGATTTTCAAACCCCGCGCTTGCAGGTATCCACCCCTCCCTGAGCGCTGCTGCGCTGAATACGGCCTCTATGCCTCCGGCCGCACCCAGTGTATGTCCTGTAACTCCCTTGGTGGAGAGTATTTTTATATCAGGCCCGAACATCTTCGCCAGCACCTTGCCTTCAACCGCGTCATTGTCATGTGTTGCCGTACCGTGGGCATTAACAAAACCGATCTTATCAGGGGCGATACCCGCATCAGACAGGGCCTTCTCAATTGAGGTCTCCAGACCGGCGCCGTCCGGCTTTGGCGCGGTAAGGTGATATGCGTCGCTCGCGGACCCGTATCCCAATACCCGCATGCCGGAAGATATGCCCCGCCGGGCTGCGGAATCCGCTTTCTCAAGGACCAGAACACCTGCCCCCTCACCCAAGTTCAGTCCCTTTCGGTCCCGGTCAAAAGGCGCGCATGGATCACGGCTCACAATGCCGAGGGATCCGAAGCCGCTGAGCGGCACCCTGTTTAATTCATCAGCGCCGCCGGCAACAGCTATATCACACAGGCCGCTCTTAAGCCATGACATGGCAATCCCTATCGCGTCCGTACCTGAAGAACACGCATTGACAACAGTAAGGGCCGGCCCGTTCAGTCTGTACCTTTGTGAGATAAACTCAGCAATGTTGCCCTTTAAATAACGGTCAACAGGGCCCATGGAAGCCGCGCCCGACTCCCTGTAGGATGTATAAAAATCGAGATCATTAAGCTGGCATGCCACGGTTGTGCCCATGCAGACACCAACGCGCAATGCTGACAGGTCTTCTCCAAGGCGCGCGTCCTGCAGCGCTTCATTAACAGCGCACAGAGCGAGGGCCGCTGTGCGCTGGTGTTCCGGATAAAATTCTTCGGGAAGATCCCTGACTTCAAAGACAGGATACGGAAGGGACGTTTCAAACAGGGTCACAGGGCCTGCGTTTCTCCTGCCGGTGCTGAATGATTCAAGTGTTTCGGAAAGGTCCCTGCCCGCTGCGGAGATGACCCCCAGCCCTGAAATTAACACATTGTTATTACTCATCTTATGAAAAGACAACGAAAAGATCCAGGATCATCCGGCCGCTGTCAGCCGTCCGAAACTGAATCCTTCCTGCTTTCAAATACATATCTGGCAAGGCTATCTATCGAGTAGAAAATATCTTTCCTGTTCTCCATGTCCTTGACATCCAGCCCGAAATTGCGCTGCAGAATTACGACAATTTCAACGGCATCCAGCGAATCAAGTCCGAGGCCTTCCCCGAACAGGACCTCATCATCCTTTATCTCTTCGGGGGTAATGTCTTCGAGAGAGAGGTCCTTTACAAGCAATTCCTTCAAGGTCTTTCGTATCCGGGCTAAATCCTGCACCCCTTCTGTTCCCATTATATTCTCCTTTTGTTCCCTTCATCCTTCCATATATCATGAAAAAGAAACCACTGAAAAGGATATGTCCCTGAATATTTTTCGAGTGCATTCGCATATTCCTGAACATATCCCGCGAGCTCTTCCCTTTTCCTGGCCCTTGAAGTAAGTTTCGGTTCTATCACACACGAAATATCAACAAAATATTTTTTTGTTGCGGTCTTGGCCGTCAGCAGTACAACCACCGGACATCCGGCAGCCGCTGCAATGCTGAAAGCGCTGTACGGGAAATACGCCTTCTCTCCCATTAAATTCACTTCCGCCGTGCTGTGTCCATAGCTGCGGTCTCCCATGATGGAAACAATATCTCCCTCATCAATGGCCTTCATTATTTCTACAACTCCGCCGAGGAAATTGTCCGGGGATATGATCCGGACCTTCTCATTTTCTTCGTCAATATTCAGGGAGTTCCTGACCGCGGCATTTTCTTCAGGTGACATCAGCAGATAGACTTTCTTCCCCAGTTTTTCGAGGGCCGTCATGGTCACCTGCCAGTTACCCACATGGGCAGTCAGTAATATAACGCCCTTCCGTGAGTCGTTAAAAAGGCTTTTTATTCTATCATATCCCTGAAGTTCTATGTCAAACCGGCCGAGCCCCGAAATAATGTAGTGACGGTCGATAAGGTTTTTACCCTGGCTGACAAACAGGCGGTATACGGCATAATATTTCCGGAAGGTGTTAAATGTCCTGAAACGCCGCTCTGCATACGCCATGGCTGACGAGACCGCCCTGCGGTCAAACAGGAGATAGTACAGGCATACAAAATAGAGAAGACCATATGCCCCGGAGAGTCCGAACAGTCTCAGAGATATACGAAAAAACCATAATCCTAATGCATTTCCTCTCTTTTTTTCAGGCATTGATATCAGTCAGTATTTGTTTTCAACTTATTGACGGACATGCGCTTCCGTATCATTGCTGCAGCAAAGAAGGTTATCATCCCTGCCAGCACTGCGCCAACCGGGGCAAGGATCAGTGATCCCAGAAGCCATTCCAGCATACGGTCCGGGAACTGCGCAAAGACCGTTTCAAAAGATATATCCGTAAGCCACCGTCCGTTTCTCATGAAATAACCGACCTCAATACAGAGTGCCGGCACAAAAGGGGGCGCGCACAGATGCTGCACATTAAGCGCGACTATCTTGTTTAAATTCAGACGCGCTGCCACATACAGTATCACAAGTGAATGAACAAACAGCAGCGGAAGCACCGCAAAGAAAATACCCACTGCTGCGGACATGGCAAGACCGCCGGGTGTCGCGTGTTCCTTCACAAGCATCACCAGGAGCTTCCGGGGCTGTCGGAGTATGCTTAAGTCGGTCTTTTCCCCTTTTACCAGCTTCCCGTGTTTCAGAGGGACGAGGCGCCTCCCTATCAGCATGGCATGCGTGTGTGAAATGCGCAGGTTGTCCAGAAAGGGTTTAAAGGAAGAGACCCTTTTGTCTGCTTCAGGATATATCACATCAACCTCCACACTCTTCAGCTTCAGACCGGCCCATACCGCGCGCGCAAGCACCTCCGCCTCAAAGTCATAGTGCGATCCCCTGAACCTCATCCTGTTCAGGTATCGAACGGGGTAAGCCCGGAAACCGCTCTGGCAGTCATCTATCTGCACCCCTGTCTCCACACGGAGCCAGAAATTGGCAAAACTCCGGCCAAAACGGCTTTTACCCGGCACGTTATCCGTATTAAAGTTTCTGGAGCCGATGATAACGGCAGGGTCATTGTCATCAAGAAGAGGCAAGAATTTGTTTATATCTGCCGGACGGTGCTGGCCGTCCGCATCGATCGTGATCATATAATCCCCGCCCTGATCTTCGATATGCCTTGAAGCAGTGAGTATGGCCCTGCCCTTGCCGAGGTTTTCCGCGTGTTTCAGGACGGTAACGTTCATGCCTGCAAGCATGGACGCAAGGTCCGCGTCCGTACTGCCGTCATCAACGACAACCACATTCTGAAGCACAGACAGACAGCCCGAAACAACATCCTTCACCGTGTCCCTGTTGTTAAAAACCGGGACAGCACACCAGACACGGTCCGGGTGATCACTATCGCTTCCGTGCATGCCTTCTGCCTGTGAGGGGTTTTTTGCCGGGAAGCAGCATGTCCCATAATGTGCCGATATATCCCATCTTGTGCAGCATGCGCAGACTCGTGTCAAAGATATCAGGAGGGAACACACAATGCCTTATATTTTCAAAGGCGCTTGTAAGCGTCTCCTCAAGCCACTTCCTCTCAAGCTCCGGAGAAATGTAATATACAGGGTCCAGCATCCCGCTTCCGGGAGATACGATATTTTCCCTCATTGCTATCCTTGCGAGAGGGGTATTGGGCAGTATCCTTATCCCCATAAAAATAAATACCACACACTTTTTCAGGTTAATGATATTCTCGATGCCTTCCTTCACGGTCTCTTCATTTTCCCCCGGCCCGCCGAACATAAAATAATGGGACGTTGCCACCTCATGCCGGGCGAACAGATCATTACATGCAATTATGTCCTGAAATGAAAAACCCTTGCCCAGTTTTTTAAGGGTCCTGTCACATGCTGCATCAGCCCCTATTTCAACGGCGATAAGACCGGTCTTTTTCATAAGACTGACTATGTCATCATTCAGTCCGTCAGGTTTGAAAAAGGCGGTCCAGGAGATATCGACTTTGCGCCTTTCCATTTCCCTGAGCAGCTCAAGATACGCGCCCTCATCATCGTTAAAGACCGAGTCAACGAAAAATATATACTTTGCCCTGTGCTTTTCCAAAAGCATCTGCATATCATCAACAACCGCGGAAGGGTCCCTCTGACGGATTTTCGAGCCCTCAAGCAGCGGATAAGAGCAGTATATGCACTTGTGGGTGCAGCCCCTCTTTGTCTGCACGGCAACGATGTTCCCGCTTTTGAGATAGTGCTGCATCAGCCGCTCGTCATAACCCGGAGAATGTATCATGTCTCCGGGCAGGCGGTCCCCCGGGCCGAGCAGACTTTCTTCAGGCCAGACACCCTGTGCGGCATTGTCCGCAAATTCCTTCATCAGCTTCTCGCCTTCCCCCACGATGCCGTAATCCGCCCCGGTCTTCTGAAGTATCAGCTCCGGAATCAGGGAAAAACCGGCGCCCCCCAGCACAACCCTGCTGTCCGAAACCGTCCTTATTGTCTCTATAATTTCCTTCACAGTATTGATGTAATACTGTTCATGCATTAAATTTACATTGTCAATATTGCGGATCGAAATGCCGATCAGCTCCGGCCTGCCGGTTTTCACTTCCGTGACAAGGGAATCCATTGAGCTGTTTTCCATCAGGAAATCAAACTGCCTCACCTCATGGCCCGCAGCGGACAGCACGCCCGAAACCGTGCTGAGACCGAGCGGATAGATCGGGTAAGGGGATTCAGCTGTGTTGGATGAAATCATCAGTATCCTCATTCCGGTTTGTTCCTCCGCCTCTCCGCGCTCCAGGCCCGCCTTGTCAGCCTTGCGCGTGAATAAGTGCCTGATGCCTTTTCTTTTTCAATCACCTTCATAAACAACCGCGCCATTTTCATGTTCTGCGTAAGGTCACTGTAAAATGTGTCCCACGCATAGTAGTACATTTCCTGCAATTTATCTATACTCATCCTTGCGGGCTGAAACACGACCTCTCCGCCTGTATACCGTATCCAGTCATTATGCAGTATCCTGTTCTCGCCCTCAAGTGTCTTTCTGATAGGCGTATGCGGGAAAGGCGTGAGGATGGTAAACTCGGCCAGGTCAAGTTCGATCTCAAGCAGAAAATCCACCAGTCTCTTTATATAGTCTTCATCATGATCATCCATCCCGAGGATAATTGTCCCCTCAACGCCGATGCCCCTCTCCTTTAACCGTTTCACCCGTCTCCTGATATGGTCCGACGTATCAAAGACCGCCTGATACACATACCAGCAGCCTGCTTCAGCAGCCAGATCGAGTATCTCGTCATCGTCCTTTATCGGGTGGGAGACCCACTTTTTCTTGAGGGGGATCAATGCCCTGAAGAGTTCTTTTTCCCATTCATTGTCCTGGGCGAGTGAATTATCCACAAAGAAGAGCCTGCTGTTATCAATAAGAGAAATCTCTTCAATGACCGAATCTATCGGCCTCGGCCTGAATTTTTTCCCGCCCAGAAAGGCGGTACAGCATGGGAAACAATCAAACCTGCAGCCCCTCGACGCGTGGACAAGGTCTACCATCTGGACCCCCCGGTAGTTATAAAGCTCACGGTTCAGGATGCCTCTCCTTGCAGGGCCTATTAAATCCATGGAAGGGAAATCGTTCAGATAGTTATACACCCTTTTCAGGCCGATTGTATTCAGGTCCCGAATAATTTCCGGGAAGCGTCCTTCTGCTTCACCAAGAAATACGGAGTCTGCATGCTCAAGCACTTCCTCATGATGAAGCATGGTGCCTATCCCCCCGAATATGACCGGGACGCCCATCTTCCGGTATTGGTCCGCAATCTCCCAGGCGCGCGGCATCTGGCAGGTAAGCATGACGGACATGGCAACAAGGTCCGCCTTTTCATCAAAGTCAAGCTCTTCAACGTTTTCATCGCAGAATACAAGTTCAATGTCATCCGGAACACTCGAAGCAAAACAGACAGGCCCGTGGGGCGGCAGGTGAAACTCGGTCTGTCCCGGCAGTTTCGGCCATCGTGGATACACAAGTTTTATTTTCATTGCACTGCGCTGCCTTTCTTGATGTTTGAGAACTCCAGTATCATTCTTTTTACGCTCAGTCCCTTCTCCAGTATTGTCACAGCATGGTCAAGCATGCACCACGCGTCCCCGCCTCCCCCGGATGCATCCGCAAGGACGAAATACAGCGCAGAATCCGTTTCACTCATGCCGGCAAGCATCATGGATGCACCTCTGCCGAGTATCATGTCTGAAGCAGCCCTCAGCGCCGTTATTGCCGGTATCTCCTGACCGGCAGTGTAAAGCAGCGGGCCCTGCAGGCCAAAATAAATTGCCGCCTCTCCCGACGGACTCGACGGCAGGGTATAAATAAAGAGGTTGCCCCGCGCGAGGGTGCGTCCGCTGTCTATATAATCCCTGAAATAAAGCATGTCCGTCTCTAAACATCCAGTTGCAGCGGCGCTTATGATCCCGACATCATGCTTCCGCCCTGCAGGACATTCTATCCCCGCGTCTTTTAATGCAAGGGCAACCGCGGCGCATGTCAGTTTCGAGACATGATCAAGCCGTCCGAAATTCCTGAACGGCAGGGGAAATATTTTTTTCCTCGGGAA
>JAJRVB010000018.1 GCA_024277515.1 Nitrospirota bacterium
CCTGTAGGAGAAGGGACCGGTCTCGGTCTTTCCGTATGCCGCAGCCTTGTGCAGGAGCACAAAGGAGAAATAGAAGCGGAAAGTGAACTCGGCCGGGGGACAACATTTACTATTAAATTTCCGAAGTATGCGAGCGTATGAAAAAGAGGAAGAATCATAAAGATTCTTCTTTATCCATCTTTTCCTCTATAAGTGATACCCAGTTTTTATATCGGGGGAAGTATATGGCGCTGTATATAATTGACAGACCGAAAAGCAGGTAAAAGTCAATAAGATCACCGGCCATGATAAAAAGGGCAAGCCCGTACACACATGGCAGCTGAGATGTACACATCGAGGCGATAGCCGCCCTGGAGAGGCGTCCGGTGATTGTCCTGAAATTAATTTCTCCCGGCGCAATATAGATCCTCATTATTATGTACCGAATGATCAGGATGTTGAACATCGCCATGAGGTAGAAATAATTTCTTATCCCCGGCATCCATTTGTAATGCGCGGCAATTCCCTGAAAAGGCGCATACGTGATACGCACCCATTCAGCTATTCCGGCAAGTATGAATATTCCCGCGATGATCGCGGCCGTGAAACGGAGTACCGTATTGTATGCGGCCTGCAGCTCTCTCTCTTCCTGTTTGTTCATGGTTTAATATTCGCCTGTACGCATAAATACCGGGAAAAACTCAAACAGGCCTGCATTATGCAGACCTGTTTATTGAATACAATGTTATAAGGCTGTCAACTACTTTACGACGAGTACCGGACGGCACTTCTCCTTGCTGATTACGCGCTCCGTAATACTGCCGATAAATACCTTTCCAAATCCGGTGCGTCCGTGGCTTCCCATGACGATGAGATCAGCGTCCGCAGTGTCGGCAACTTCACAGATCTTTTCATCGGGAATGCCGACTTCAAGACGGGTCTCGGCCTCAACCCCGTGATCAGTGCAGGTGACTTTTATGTCGGAGAGGATCTGCTCGCCTTCCTTTTTCAGACTCTGCAGGACCATTTCCGGCCTGAAGGTTTCTATGTCGGTAACATCTATCGGCGGGATGACATGGAGAACGACAAGCTTGCCATTATTCTGTTTTGCGAGCGAAACAGCGTGCCTCACAGCAATTTTGCTTACATCTGACCCGTCAACAGCCAGGACTATTTTAGTGTATGTATTAATGATTCCTCCTCCATGCCCTATTTAAGACTGGGAGACAGTCCCAGTTTGGCAGACTTGTCCTCTTTTGCCTTTGCCTGAAATGTCCACAACAAAATAAGAAATGTAGCGACAATGCCGCTTCCAAAGAGGAATATCTTGCTGCCGAGTTCAAACATGGCAGCGGACCTGTCACTCAATGCTACGATGTTCAGCTGGACCATATATTCCGGTATTGCGAGCATGCGCGATACTACACATAAAAGGATCAGTATTGCCGTTACCAGCCTGATATACAGTTCCTTGACAAGATGTGTGCCGATCGCCCCGAAGTAGATGCCCACGAGTGAACCGGCATACAGCAGCAGGGTGAGCCTGAGGTCGACATATCCCTGAAGTCCGTAGTTAAAGGCGCCCCATGCGCCCATGAACATTGCGAGAAACAGCTCTGTCCCGGCAGCCACTACAGTCGGCACGCCGAAGACGTAAATCATAGCAGGCACGCCGATGAATCCGCCCACCCCGATGGTCCCTGCCATGTACCCCACAAAAAATCCTATAACGAGCAGCACCAGGAAAGAGACCTTAACATCAGCGACCTTGAAATGTATCATAGGTTTTAACTGGAATTTTTTTGACATGTTCAGGAGCTTGTCGGACGGACCCGCATCAGGATCTTTTCTGGTCCTGAGGGCATCCATGAGAAGAGAATAACCGATAATGCTGAGCGTCAGTACAAAGAAGGCGCTGACATACAGACCGGAGCCCGCTTTGCCCAGTTTCTCAAAGAAATACCCGTTCACAACGACCGCGGCATAAATACCGACACATGCGGTGATGAGCAGATAAATACCCAGTTTCCGGTCTACATGACCCAGTTCCCCATGTTTTTTTGAGCCCATCATGGCCTTGCCGAATTTATGGGTAATATTGGCGGCAACCGCCATGACCCCGGGCACGCCGAGGTTCATCATTCCGGGAGTCATTAAAAATGCCCCTCCTGAACCGATAAACCCTGAGAGGGTTCCTCCCATGAATCCGAGCAGTATGACCCCGAACATGGTTAAAGGGGTAGTCTCAAAAATCTGTGATACAACATTTAATTTATCTATAGCCTGCACTGCGACATCTTGCATTGTATTTATATCCTCCTTTAACTATTTCTCAAGCCTGAATAATTTCGGCAAGATGGTTGTGGTATTGCCCCAGATCCATGCGTGGATAGCAACAACGGCCATAATGGAAATGCCGCCAAGTACGGTCCCGCTCATGAAGAGTTTCTCGTTCAGCGACTCAATTTTCGGGAAGAAAACCCCGTACATCAGCGCAGAGCCGATGGCATAGAGAACCCATACAAACCAGTTGGTTTTTTTTGCGGGTGCGGCTTTTTCAGAATGAGCTGCATGGATGCTGTCTGCCGTTGTAACAGGACAGGTCAATTTATCTTTTAAAGCTTCTACGCTTGCCCCGGCTTTTTTCATCTCATTAGTGAAGGCTGCGTCTCCAATCAGGACCAGGCTTGCAGGCATCAGGCCGTTGATCTTTGTCATAAATGCCTCTGCATCAGGGGCTACAACGTGCGAGCTGATGCCAATGCCTTCAGATGAAAAATTCTCCCTGACTGAATCAAGTGTTGCCCCGGCCTTCCCGATAGTCTCTGTGCTGTCATCAGCCGCAAGGAACACACAGGCAATTTCGGTGTCAGTGCCTTTTGCAGCCTTCAGCGCATATTGTAATGCCTGGGAATTTATGTCCCATGTGCTGTCTATAAAAATTATTCTTTTCAAGCTTCTCCTCCTTTTGAAAAAAATTTTAAAACAAGAGCAAAATTATACTGAAAATTGAAAAATATGTGCGAATTTATCCTGGAAGGAAATATCTCCCCGATCAATGTGACTATAAGCATAAATAAATTTCATCTCATGTGTCAATTAAAATGAATTTTGTTTTTTTTATAGTAAGTTAAAAGATTATTATGTTGCAAAATACAACGTTTTTTCGCGGATAAAAATCCATCCGTACAGGGGGGATGAAGGGCTGTATGATCTGAAAATATCGGGCTGCAGCGGTATTCCTGATGAATCACTGAAATCTGTAATTTGTATCTGAATTTCATAATATTGTAAACTTACCTTAAATGCGTCTTCGAATCTGGCATAAGATGATAATAGGTGTTGCAATCCCCTCCATGATCGCACTGATAGGGGGAATGCTTACTTTTGGATATGTCAGAAACATAGAGACACGGCAGGATTATGAACAGATAGCCGATGAAATAAAAGACCAGGTGCTTGAAGTACGCAGAGAGGAAAAAATATTTTTCCACTTCAAGAACGCTGAGCACCTGAACAGTGTTCACAAGTCTATCAAAGTCCTTGAAAATGCCATCAGCAGTGTCTCCGAACAGGTATTGGAAGAAATCGGTATAAGGGACATAACCGCTCTTGAGGCATCCATCATTTCATACACGGATTATCTTGACGCCCTGTATGAAAACTTCCACAAAGAATCAGAGGTCACGGAAAAAGTCAGGAATGAAGGAAGAAAGCTGGAAGACTTTGTATCAAAAGAGAGTCATGCAAAAGAGCTTACAACCAGTTTTGTTCTTCACCTGAGACTTCTTGAAAAAAACTATATGCTGTTTCGGAACCGGAAATCCCTTGACGAATTGAATGCCGCACTCTCCAAGTTTAAAAATGTAACGCCCCTGTGTTACGAGTGCATCCCGTATACCAAAGCTGTCCAGCATCTTATCGAAACATATAAGAGGAGCGATTTCTTAATGGACCAGCTGCAGGTTGTCGGTAACAGACTCGAAGAAATCACGCTGAAGATGGCTGTTCGTGAGCGGCAGAGAATCGGGGCATTTCTTGCCAAGACTCAGCGTCTTCTCCTGATAGCCCTTGTCCTGCTCTGCATAATTGGTCCGTTGTTTGTGTACAAGACGGCCTCATATGTAGTCGCCCCGATCAATCGGCTTGCTAAGATAACGCGTCAAATATCCGAAGGTGACATGAAACTCAGGGCCCCGCTCAGGGAGCATGACGAAACGTATGATTTATCGAAGTCATTTAACAGTATGCTGGATAAACTTCAGCTTACTCACAGGTCCCTCGAAAAAAGCATGGAGCTGCTCCGTGAGAAGCAGACCCAGCTTATAGAGTCTGAAAAGCGCGCCTCACTCGGACTGCTCGTCTCCGGAGTCGCGCATGAGTTAAACAATCCCCTGAATAATATTTCGATAATTGCGGAGAGGATGTACGAAGAGCGGGAGGACCTGTCCCCGGATGAAGTAAGGGGTTTCAATAATATTCTCATGCAGTGTGACAGGGCCAAGCATATTGTAGATAATCTGCTTGATTTTGCGAGGGCCCGGAAATCCACGGTAATGGAAAGGCAGGACATTGTCATGATCCTGAACGAGTCTTTTAATCTTGTAGGGAACCAGCTCAGAATTAACAATATTGACCTGATAAAGGACATACCCGAAGAACCTATATTTATCAACGGGAACAGGAGCAAGCTGGAGCAGATCCTTGTGAGTATTTTTACAAACGCTATACAGGCAATGAAGCCGTCAGGTACACTGAGTGTGGGACTGGAGGCTGACAATGAAAACAAAAATGTTCGGATAAGGGTCTGCGATACAGGTCCCGGGATATCGGATGAGGATGTGAAAAGCATTTTTGAGCCTTTCTTTACGACAAAGCCGGTAGGAGAAGGTACAGGGCTTGGACTGTCGGTCTGCCACAGTCTTGTCCAGGAGCACAGGGGCACCATCGAGGTCGACAGCCGTGTCGGGGACGGCACGATCTTTACGATCAGATTTCCATTATATGAAGAGCCGGCTGCGGGTTGATGAGGTAATGTTGTCAGGGTCAGGTGAGTCGATTATAATAAAAGAATGAAGAATGCATTTTTTTTCAGAACAGCCTGCCGAGCCTTTGCTGTTTGCCTGATCTTTTCTGTGTCCTCTGCTTTTTCTTTGAGTGAGCATGAAAAGGTCACTCTCTCCATCTTCCCCTTTAATAATGTAAGTCGGAAATCTCTTGATATGGAGAGTTTTCATGTGCTGAGTGCGGAGCTCTCCGGATACGAATTTATTGATATAGTTCCTGTCGAAATAATACAGGAGAAGCTCTATGAGATTGAGCCGTCATTTCTCTGGACCGGAAAGAGGGGCACTCAAAAAAGGGGCGGCATACTCTGGAAAATAGAGCCGAAACTTGTCGAAAAAATAAATACACAGACTGCTGCCCGGTTTTCGCTTTATGGCGATATTATGCGACATGGCAATTCATGGAGGATAGACGCGTACTTACTCGAAACGGGAGAAGAGGGTCCGGGCAGGCACTTCAGCATTAGAGGAATAAGTGATGAGGAGATCCCTGAAAAACTGGCGGCATTGTCGAAAAACGTGGCTGACCGGATAAGACAGGAGGATACATTACGTCAGGCGGAGGCGGACAGAAGGGGTTATTTTGGCGGCATGTACTCTTTTGAAGAGGCGGACGGCAGATTGAAAAACAGAATCGATGATGCTCCTCAATCAGTCCCCATGCAGGCGCTGCTGCTTGACCTTTACCTCACAGACAGGGAAAAGTTCCAGACAGAAATAATTAAAAGCGGACTCAGGATAATCAACCTTCTGCAGGAGCCTGATCAAGAGGACATTCGCTATCTATTATCGCTGAATATAGATCCGTTTGACGCAGCAGCCGGAGTGTATGAGGGCAGGGGAGAGTGGGAGCATGCGATTGATTTAAGGAAGCGCGCACTTGAAATATTTCCTTTCAAGCCTGAACTGCAAAGGGCAGGGTTGGGCAGAAGCCACTATTTTCTTGCCCGTGTGTATGAAGAAAGGGGTGAGAAGATGCAGGCA
>JAJRVB010000208.1 GCA_024277515.1 Nitrospirota bacterium
AGGTGATATTGATGATTGAAAAAGAATGTGAGACAATCCTTGAACAATACGGGAAGGACGGCGGCAGTGTAGTCTCTATCCTCCAGGACATGCAGGAGACTTTCGGTTATATACGGGAAGACGCTGTTGACTGGTTTTCGGAGAAGCTGGACATACCTGCCAGTCATTTTTTCGGTGTAGCGACTTTCTATGCCCAGTTTTACCTGAGTCCCCGTGGTGAGAATATCATTACTGCCTGCTGCGGCACCGCATGCCATGTAAAGGGCTCCGCGCCAATTATAGAAAAACTCAGGTCGGACCTGAAGATCCCTGATGGAGAAGATACGAGCAGGGACGGCAAGTTTACCATGGAAAGCGTGGCCTGCGTGGGGGCCTGCAGTATTGCGCCTGTTTTCATTGCAAATAAAAAAGTGTATGGCAAGGTAACTGCCGGGAGCGCTGAAAAGATGATCAAAGAGATCGAATAGAAGGAACTATATGCCGACCAAGACAAAATTAAGAGGACCGGAAATATCAGACCTGATGATAAAGGTCTGTGTAGGGACCGGCGGACTTGCCGCAGGGAGCCGTGAAGTAATCGAAGAATTTGACAGACAGCTCAGGTCAAAGGGGATCAGGGCGACTATTGTAAAGAAGTGTGTGAATAAAACCGGATGCCGCGGCTTTTGCGCCAGGGACGTACTCGTTGATGTTATACGCAATGGCAGGCCGGACACGTATGAGCTTGTTACCGCTGACAGGGTCGCCAGGATCGTTGAAGAGCATATTGTTCAGGGAGAGCCTGTTCAGGAGTGGCTCGTAGGCCCTGAATATCATGATTTTCATGATAAGCAGACAAAGATACTGCTCAGGCAGTGCGGTCAGATAGACCCTGAAGATATAGAGGCATATATCGCGATCCGGGGGTATAAGGGCGCAAAGAAATCACTGGCGCTCGATCCCTATGAGGTGATTGAAGAAGTCAGGCTGTCCGGTCTCCGCGGACGGGGAGGCGCGGGGTTCCTGACCGGGATGAAGTGGGAGTTCTGCAGGAAGTCACCGGGTGATCCTAAATATATCATATGCAATGCCGACGAGGGCGACCCCGGGGCGTTCATGGACCGCTCAATTATTGAAGGAAATCCGCATGCCGTCATTGAGGGCATGATCATCGGCGGATACGCGGTCGGCGCAAACCTGGGTTATGTGTACATCCGGGCGGAATATCCCCTTGCAGTGGAGAGACTGAAGATAGCGCTTGATCAGGCGAGAAAAAAGAATTTTCTGGGCAAAAAGATTTTCAGGAGCGAATATGACTTTGATATAAAAATAAAGCTTGGCGCGGGAGCGTTTGTATGCGGTGAGAGCACGGCGCTGATGCGTTCGATTGAAGGAGAGCGGGGACTGCCGAGACCTACCCCTCCCAGGTCCGTTACAAAAGGCCTGTGGGGAAAGCCGACGGCCCTGAATAACGTGGAGACACTCGCGAATGTCCCGCTGATAATGAGCAAGGGAGGGAAGTGGTTCGCCACCTTCGGCACTCCAAAGAACACGGGCACCAAGGTTTTTGCCCTCACCGGCAAGGTTAAAAATACCGGCCTTATAGAGGTCCCGCTCGGTATCCCGCTTAAAGAGATTATCTTTGATATAGGCGGCGGAGTGGAGAAGAACCGCTCTTTGAAGGCCGTGCAGACGGGCGGCCCTTCCGGCGGATGTATCCCCGCGTCACACATTGACATGCCTGTTGATTTTGACTCTCTGAGCAGGATAGGTTCAATGATGGGTTCGGGCGGCATGGTTGTGATGGACGAAACTACCTGCATGGTGGACATGTCCAAGTTTTTTCTGGCCTTTACAGAGAGTGAGTCATGCGGCAAGTGTGTGCCTTGCAGGATAGGGACCAAGAGAATGCTTGAGATACTCGAGAGGATAACAGAGGGCAGGGGCAGAAAAAATGATATTGATCTGCTTATCGAACTCGGTACTGATATAAAGCTTGCGTCCCTCTGCGGCCTGGGGAGGTCGGCGCCCAATCCTGTGCTTTCGACCATACAGTTTTTCAGGGAAGAATATGAGGCGCATATACATGACGGGGTCTGTCCGTCAAGGGTCTGCAAGGCCCTGCGTCAGTATACGGTGAGTGAGGAACTCTGCAGGATGTGCGGGAAGTGTTTCCGCGCCTGTCCTTCTGAAGCAATTGCGTGGGAGAAGAAGCAGAAGGCCGTGATTGACAGGACAAAGTGTATAAAATGCGGCGCATGCTATGATGCATGTCCGTTTGATGCAATACTATAAATTGAGTTCTGAGTTTCGAGTTGTGAGTAGTGAGTTTTGAATCTTAGTTTTATGTTTTGAATATTGAATCCTTATTCATGAGGGAGGGCGCCATGCCGACTTTAGAAAGACTTAAGAAAATTTCCCTGTTCAGGGACCTTACGAATGATGAGCTGAAAAAGGTCTCAAAGATCATCAGGGAGGCAACTTTTAAAAAAGGCGAGATGATATGGGAGGAAGGCAATCCTGAACAGGGGCTTCACATCATTGATACTGGAAAGGTAAGGATTACAAGGTTGACCAGGGAAGGTAATAAGCAGGTGCTGTCTGTTCTCAAGAAGAACAATTTTTTTGGAGAACTTTCTCTCCTTGACGGGCGTTCTCATTCCGCTTCTGCCGAAGCCTTGCAAAAAACAAACGTTTTTGTAATAAAAAAAGCTGACATGGACAGGTTTTTACAGAAAAACTCTAAAATCGCATACAAGATTGTCCGTGATCTTGCGATTGAGATCAGCCATATATTGCGAAGCATGAATGACAAGTTCATAAGTATGGTTGATTTTTTATGGGATTAACAGGAAAACATCTGGAGGTTTAGAGTTGGCTGATCGGATAATAAAGATAAAGATCAACAGTAAAGAGATTTCGTGCAAGCACCATGAGACTGTTCTCCATGCGGCAAAACGGGCCGGAATTTATATACCGACCCTTTGCGACGATGACAGGCTGGAGGCTTATGGGGGATGCCGGCTCTGTCTTGTGCATGTAAAGGGTGTGCCGAGGCCGCTGCCCGCCTGCACCACCCCTGTGGCGGACAGGATGGAAGTGACAACAGAAACTGACTCTATCAGGAAGATCAGAAAAAACATTATCGAGCTGTTGCTTTCGAACCATCCGAATGACTGCATGAGGTGCGAGGCAACAGGAGACTGCACCCTTCAGGACCTTTCGTATGAATATGGAGCGGACGGGACAAGGTTTGCCGGTGAAAAGTGGGACCTACCCATCCGTGAAGACAACCCTTTTATCACATATGATCCAAACAAATGCATACTGTGCGGAAGATGCACGAGGATATGCAATGAAGTGGTCATGGCCGGCACGATTTCCCTTACCGGAAGGGGCTTCAATGCGATGCCTGATACATCCTTTGGACAGCCGCGCTCGCTGAAAAACTGTGAATTTTGCGGACAGTGCGTATCAACATGCCCGACAGGCGCATTAACTGATAAAAAGGGCAAAGGCAAAGGCCGTGCCTATGAGCTAACCAAGGTAAGGACAACGTGCAGCTACTGCGGCACGGGATGTAATTTTGACCTGAATGTAAAGGACGGCAGGGTCGTAAAGGTTACTTCAGCGTATGATGCGCCTGTGAACCACGGCAATCTTTGTGTCAAGGGCCGTTATGGTTATGATTTCATTCACAGCTTTGAGAGGATAAGAAAACCACTTGTGAGAAAGGGCGACAAGTTCAAAGAGGTTTCATGGGACGAGGCGCTTGAGTATGTGGCGCAGAAATTCAAGTCTCTCCTCAAAAAGTATGGCCCTTCGGCAGTGGGCGCGTTTTCATCTTCCCGCTGCACGAATGAAGAAAACTTTCTGATATCAAAACTCGTGCGCACAGTGTTCAGGAGCAACAATGTTGACAACTGTGCCCGTGTCTGACACGCCCCTACTGTGGCCGGTCTGGCCACCAGTCTGGGAGCAGGCGCTGCTACCAATTCTCTGGAGCAGATGCCTGATATAGATACAATCTTTCTGTTCGGTTCCAACCCGACCGAAGCGCATCCCATTGTGTCGATTTACCTGAAGAAGGCCCTTAGGAAAGGGGCCAGACTTATCGTGGGTGATCCGAGGCTTACCTGGATGGCAAGACGCGCGGATGTATGGATGAACCTCAAACCGGGAAGCAATATAGCCCTCCTGAACGGACTTGCAAATGTTATTCTGAAAAACGGCTGGGAAAACAAGGAATTTGTTGCGAAACGGACAGAGGGTTTTGAAGAGTTTAAAAAGCAGGTAAAGAAATACGATCTGAAGAAGGTCGAGAAACTTACCGGTGTTTCCCGGGAAAATATCACAGAGGCCGCCCGTCTGTATGCCCATGCTGACAAGGCGATGATTGTATACGGGCTTGGGGTGACTGAGCACCGGACAGGGACTGAAAACGCGATGGCCATAGCAAACCTTGCGCTCCTCTGCGG
>JAJRVB010000209.1 GCA_024277515.1 Nitrospirota bacterium
CCCATGAGCGCGGTCATTTCCCCCTCATGAATATCAAGAGATATCCCTTTCAGGATATCGAGTTCCCTGCCGGGAATCGTATATGACTTCCGGAGATTTATTACACGTATCAATGGCTCCATCTATCTTTCATCTGTACTTATCACATCTTTAAGATCATCATAGCTCTTTTTCAGTTTTTCGCTGCCCGATATGAATTCATCCACAAAGTCCCCGAACTTCATAATTGATTTCCCGACCGAAATCACGCCTTCCCCGAAATATCTGAACGGCTCCCCGCCCTTCCAGATGGCAAGACTGACCGACAGAAAAACCATAAAAACAATGATGACTATCGTCTTGAATATTAATTTAAACATATGAGCACCATCCGTATGTATTTTCCTTGAATACCATAATGGATTTATTCATATCTCAATGGCTCCACCGGGTCCAGTTTCGCGGCCTGCCAGGACGGATAAAGAGTAGCCATAAAGGTAATGAGTATCGCTGATAAAGGCACAACGGTAAAATCAAACAGGCTCATCTTCACGGGGAGATAACTCAGGTAATACACGTCCGCAGGAAGTGTGATAAACTTGTAGGTCTTCAAAATCATACAGAGTCCATATCCGCCCGCCACACCGATTGCGGTCCCGGCAACACCGATGATGAGTCCGTGAAGCATAAAGATCGACATGATGCCCCTGTTCGTGGCGCCCATGGTCTTCATAATTGCTATCTCCCTGCCCTTTTCAATAACAATCATGATAAGACTGCTTATTATATTGAAGGAGGCAACAAGGATTATCAGCGTCAGAATAATAAACATAACTATCTTTTCGAGCTTCAGAGCGGAAAAGAGATTACGGTTCATCTGCATCCAGTCCCTCGCATAGTACGGAACACCGAACTCCCGCTCAATTCTGTCCGCCACAGCCGCGGCATTATAGGGATCATCAATTTTTATTTCGATCCCCGTCACAGCGCCATCATATTTGAAAAACCGCTGGGCATCCTGGAGGTTAATAAACACCAGGCCCGAGTCATACTCATACATGCCGGCCTCAAAATATCCGATGACCCTGAATTTCTTCATCTTGGGCATCATGCCGAGAGGGCCCATCTCGGCAAGCGGCGAGATCATGTCTATCTCGTCTCCCACATATGCCCCAAGGTTTCTCAACAATTCCCTGCCTATGATGATACCCGGTTTTGGAGTTCCGGTTTTCAGGTCATCAACGCTCCCGACTTTAAGGTGTTTCAGTATGTCCGTCGTTCCTGTGCCGATCAGAGGGTCAATCCCCCTCACAATCGTACCCTGTGCCCTGTCACCTGACCTGAGCATCACCTGACCGTACAGAAAAGGGGCGGAGTCTGAAACACCATCAATACCGCTGATCTTTTTCATGATCGAGGAGTGGTCCCTGATTCTGCCTTTATAGCTCAGCAGGACAATATGCGGGTTTACTCCCAGGATCTTTGTCTGCAGGTCTTCATGAAAACCGCTCATGACCGCCAGCACGGTAATCAGCGTCATGACTCCAAGCGCAACCCCGGCAATGGAAATGAGAGTATTGATTGATATGCTGCTGTGTCTCTTTTTTGATTTAAAGTATCGGAGCGCTGTAAAAACCTGATATGGTAGATTCATCATTGAACAATTTTTTACTTTTCCGGCCGCAGATGCGGGAACAGAATAACATCCCGGATGTAATGTGTGTTTGTGAAAAGCATGAAAAGCCTGTCTATTCCTATGCCTTCTCCTGCTGCCGGCGGCATACCGTATTCCAGCGCCCGCACAAAGTCTTCGTCCATAAAACTGGCCTCTTCGTCACCCTGGTTACGGGCCTCTACCTGCTCCAGGAACCTCCCCTTCTGGTCGATCGGGTCATTCAGCTCTGAAAAGGCATTTGCGATTTCCCTCCCCCCTATAAAAAGCTCAAACCGTTCAACGGTCTCCGGATCGTCCTTCTTTCTTTTTGCGAGGGGAGAGAGCTCCACCGGATAATCAGTGATAAAAGTCGGCTGTATAAGGTTCGGCTCCACCTTCTTTGAAAAAATCTCATCGAGCACCTTTCCGAAAGAGGACTTTTTGTCAACATCAATTTTTTTCTTTGCCGCAAAATCGAGGGCCTTTTCCCTGCTCTTGAAAACAGCCGGGTCCACCCCCTCCTTCTCCATCGCTTCGAGCATACTCATACGGGGCCACGGGGGTGTAAAATCAATTATTTCTTCCGCCTCACCCTCTGTATCTTCACCAAAAGGGACGCGAAGGTCCCCGTTTATCTTCTTGCAAAGGCAGGAGATAAGTTCTTCTGTAAATCCCATGAGATATTTATAGTCCCTGAATGCAACATAGAATTCAACCATGGTAAACTCCGGATTATGCCTGGCCGATATCCCCTCATTTCTGAAGTTCTTGTTCATCTCATATACCTTCTCAAAGCCCCCGACAAGCAGTTTTTTCAGGTAAAGCTCAGGGGCGATCCTGAGATATAAATCAATGCCGAGCGCGTTATGATGGGTCTTGAACGGGCGCGCCGTCGCCCCGCCCGGGATCTGATGCATCATAGGCGTTTCCACTTCAAGAAATCCCTTGTCGTCAAAGAATTTTCTGATCTCCCGTACCATCATGCTGCGTTTGGTAAAAAGATCTTTGACATCAGGATTGACAATGAGGTCCACATATCGCTGCCTGCAGCGGGTCTCAATGTCTTTTAAGCCATGCCATTTCTCAGGCAGAGGCCTCAATGACTTTGTGAGCAGCGCATAATCGCTTACCTGTACAGTCAACTCACCTGTCCGGGTCCTGAACAGCCGTCCCTTTACTCCGACAATGTCGCCTATATCGAGACTTCCGAAGAGGTCCCTGGTGCTGACGATAATGTCCTTGCTGAAATATACCTGGATCCTTCCGGAGGCGTCCTGGATATGAGAAAAGGCGGTTTTGCCGAAATTACGGAATGATATAATACGTCCGGCTATAGCGCATTGGTCCGCCCTCTCGTCCAGTTCTTCCTTGCTCAGCTCACCGAAACGGTCTATAATGTCCGCTGCCCTGTCCTTTACGGTAAACGACGCCCCATACGGTTCGATACCCGCGTCTCTGAGCCTGTTCAGCTTTTTTATTCTTTCCTGAATCAGTTCGTTTGTATCTTCCACATCTCCCCTTCTATGATTGTTGCATAAGAAAACATGCCATATGCAGCGTGTCCGGCGGCAGGCCAGGGCATCCCCTCCCTTCACCACCATGAATATACGGTTTTAGTCGAGCAGCCCTGAAAGGATCCTTGTCTTTTCCTCGATCATCCGGTCCAGATCATCCTGTTCCAGTCTCAGCTTGAACAGCTCATCAGCAATGCCGAATGCCGCCATCACAGTCGCCTTTGTCTGATTTATGTTCGGAGCAACACTGTAGATCTCTTTTAACTTTTCATCTACATAACGGGCCAGGGACTTTATGTATGCCTCATCTTCATCAGTCTTGATAGCATAACTCTGTCCCAGTATCTGTACTTCAATGGACCGCACTCAAATCCCCTTTTCTGCATATGAGGCCTGAATCCAGAGCATTATGAAAGCTCTACAGATTCAAGTTCCCTTATCAGATTTTCGACCTGAGACTTTATTGTCTCACGCTCATTATGAAGTTTATCAATATCAGCCCTTAATGTTTCAACATTTTTTAATTGCTGATTGGCTGCATTTAATGCTTCATTTTTTCTCTCGATCTCGCCCTGGAGCTCAGATATCTTTCCATTTAGGGCTGAATTTTCATCAGTCAGCGATTTCAGCCTCTCTATGACCTTTGTTATCTTCTCTTCAAGCATCTGCATGTTTTGCACAGATGATCCCTCCTTAATAAAAATAAACATGCCCTGCTGCATCAGCTTGTAACTTATCAAAATCAATCTGAAAAGTAAAGCCCGCTGCCGGCAGGGGAATGATTTAAAAGATACTTTTTAATATTGGGGATTTCACATAAAAAAGATGGAGGCGACGAGCGGATTCGAACCGCTGAATAAAGGTTTTGCAGACCTCCCCCTTAGCCACTTGGGTACGTCGCCGAGTTTAAGTAAGAACTAAGAAGTAGGAAGTGAGAAGTAAAGTAAGCTCTCAAACATATGCCTGGGTCTTTTTTTACTTCCTGCTCCCTACTTCTCACTTGTCTTTTATGGAGCGGGAGACGGGATTTGAACCCGCGACAACCACGTTGGCAACGTGGGGCTCTACCACTGAGCTACTCCCGCATGATAAGTTAAAAGTCAGAAGTTAGAAGTGAAAAGTTATTAAATAAACAAACTGCTTCATATGAAAAAAGATTAGGACTCTTAACTTTTAACTCTCAACTCATCTATAATAGACATCTAAAATACTAATTCAAAAAAGCCTGTTTTGTCAATGCAATACCCGGATTTTAAAGAATTCAAAAAGAAAGCCAAAGAAGGAAACCTCATTCCCGTATACAGGGAGGTCCTTGCAGACCTTGAGACCCCGCTCTCTGCCTTTCTGAAACTCAAAAGCAGGAGGTGCTTTCTCCTCGAAAGCGTTGAGGGCGGCGAAAAGTGGGCCCGGTACTCCTTTATCGGCGCTGACCCCTCAATCACTATAGAGGGCAAAGGCAGGGACCTGATAATAACAAGAGGCCGGAAAAAGGAAAAAGTCCATACAAAAAATGATCCTCTTGAGGCCGTATCCGCGGAACTGGCAAAATACAGACCCGTAATTATTCCCGGACTCCCGCGTTTCTTTGGAGGATTTGTAGGGTATATCGGGTATGATACTGTGCGTTACTTTGAAAAATTGCCTGACAACGGACGCCCCGGGCTGGACCTTCCGGACATCTTTCTCATGTTTACCGATACCCTGGTGGTCTTTGATAATCTGACGCACAAGATTAAGGTGATTTCAAACGCGCACATTGAGGGCAGCCCTGTAAAGGCGTACGAAAAGGCCCTCGAAAAAATCGACAGGATCGTCAATAAGCTCAAATCAAAGGCTGTTGTTCCGGGGAGAAAACCACCAAAAAACAGGGCAGCCGGCAGAAAAAAGGCAGGCTTTAAATCCAATTTTTCAAAAAAAGCATTCATGCGGGCCGTAGAAAAAACAAAGGAATATATTGTTGCGGGAGACGTCATTCAGACGGTAATCTCACAAAACTTTGAGAGGGAGACGGACATCCCGCCGATAAACGCATACCGGGCGCTTCGTGTCATAAACCCCTCGCCATATATGTATTATATCGAGACCGGCAGATGCACAATCGCGGGTTCGTCCCCCGAGATACTCGTCCGGGTTGAAAATGACACAATTGAGCTGCGGCCGATTGCGGGCACACGGCGGAGAGGGAAGACACCTGAGGAGGACAGGTTTTTTGAGGAAGAGCTCAAGTCCGACCCAAAGGAGATCGCAGAGCATATCATGCTCGTTGACCTCGGCAGAAACGATACGGGAAGGGTTGCAGAGACAGGGACGGTAAAGGTCACCGAGTTAATGACGGTAGAGAGATATTCCCATGTCATGCATCTGGTCTCCAATGTAGTGGGGAAGCTCAGAAAGAAATACGATACATTCGATGTGCTCAGGGCTTCATTTCCGGCAGGCACCGTCTCGGGAGCGCCGAAAATACGGGCCATGGAAATCATTGAGGAACTTGAGCCCGCAAAACGGGGGCCGTATGCAGGTTCTATCGGATATTTTGATTTCTCGGGAAATATGGATACCTGTATCACCATCAGGACGATCATCTTCAAAAACGGAAAGGCATATATCCAGGCAGGCGCGGGTATCGTTGCCGACTCTGATCCGGAGCGGGAATACAAGGAAACGGTAAGCAAGGCAAAGGGCATGTTCAGGGCCATAGAAATGGCGGAAGAAGAATTGAGTTAAGAGTTAGGAGTTATGAGTTATGTTATTGATGATCGACAATTATGATTCTTTTACGTATAACCTGGTGCAGTATCTCGGTGAGCTGGGTGCAGACATAAGGGTCTTCAGAAACGATAAAATCACGATTCAGGAGATCGAAAGACTGAATCCCGAAAGGATTGTGATATCGCCCGGGCCCTGCACCCCGAGGGAAGCCGGCATATCCGTCAATGTTATTCAGCATTTTGCCGGAAAAGTACCGATTCTCGGGGTCTGCCTTGGACATCAGTCAGTCGGGGCGGCGTACGGGGCTGAAATAATCAATGCCCCGCGATTAATGCACGGAAAGACATCCATGATCCACCACGACGGGAAGACGGTTTTCAGGGGGCTCCCCAATCCCTTTGAAGCGACAAGATACCACTCCCTCATTATTAAAAAAGACACCCTGTCCGATGACTTTGTTATCACCGCCTGGACAGACAGAGATGAAATCATGGGGATACGGCATAAAAAATTCCCGATAGAAGGGGTCCAGTTCCACCCGGAGTCAATACTGACAAAGGTCGGCAAGGACCTGCTCGGGAATTTTTTAAAACTATAGGTTAATGCCCGGATTGTATCAACTTTGAACC
>JAJRVB010000210.1 GCA_024277515.1 Nitrospirota bacterium
TAATCACTCTTTCCGTATTAATTGCGGTAGCTTACCAGATCACCTTTTCTCCGCACGGGCCTGCGGTATTGGTGCCCATCAAGGAGAAAATTGAGGAATCCCAGCGGTCTGCCATCCTTGAGGAAGTCAGAAGGCAGGAGGACTATGAGAAACACAGACATTTTCATAATGTCGTCTCATTCCCGCAGCTGCCCGAGAATGTGCGCCCTGTCTGCTATATCTGCCACTCGGACTATCCTCACAGCAAAAGCAAAAAAGTCCGCGCCATGCTGAACATGCATACACAGTTTTTCGTCTGTGAGACATGTCATATAGAAGAGTCAAAGGGAGTGGAGGTTGTGTATAAATGGTATAATCCGTTCACTGAAACCCCCGAAGGTCCGTTCTTTGGGACCGACTATGACCCGGAGACGGGTAACCTGATAGAAGTCGAGGACCAGTTTTCAAAGATAACTCCCTTTTTCAAAAAAGGCGACACTATTGAATCGGCAATCCAGATACAGGATTCAGAGCTGGCGCAGGACTACGTGAAAGTCAGGGACAAGCTTACGCCCGAGCAGCGGGACAATGTAAAAAAGAAGTTCCATTTAAACATCAAGGCAAAAGGGCATGAATGCAAGGTATGCCATTCCAGAAAAGGCATACTTGATTTCAGGAAACTTCAATTTTCAGCAAACAGGACAATCGATCTTGAGCAGCTGAATATCAAGGGTATGGTAACCAAATACGAGAAATTCTATATCCCGAACCTGTTTAAAGACTGATCTTTCCATCCTGCAGGGATTTCCGGATATCCCGGAAATCCCTGCAGGAATGTTACAATAAACAGAAAACACTAATTAACAGAATTCCCTTGCGACCAAATCTAGTCCATTTCATCATTATCCTTTTATTAATCTTCCTTCCCGGCAGTTCGTATTCTTTTGAGTGTATCAATACCGAATTCCTGTTTGACATCAGCACAGGGTCTAACCAGCCCAGTGATATAGCCCTTGACCCGGAAGGAAACATCTATCTCGTAGACGGCGTAAACAGCAGGGTCGTGGTGGTTGACAGCAGCGGAAGGTGGAAATACGCACTCGGGACAGAAGGAGTGGAGGGTTCAGGAAAAGGACAGTTCAGGATGCCGCTCGGCATAGACATATCAGCCTCCGGCAAGGTATTCATCGCGGATACCGGGAACCGCAGGATACAGGTATTTGATACGGACGGCAATTTTCTGTACATGTTCAGGATCAAGAAGGGGCCCGGAGAGCAGCCTCCCGAGCCGGTTGATGTGGCTGCCTCAAAATTAAGCAACTATCTGTATATAGCGGACAACAACAATCATAAGATAAAGGTGTATAAACAAAACGGGACATATGATTTTGAGTGGGGGAAATTCGGAGAAGATTACGGGGCATTCAGATACCCCGCCATGATGACACTCAATGAATACAATGAAATTTATATCGTGGATGTGCTGAATACGAGGGTCCAGAAGTTCGATCCATTCGGGAAACTTATCGTGACTATCGGATCATGGGGAGTGCTGCAGGGAAACCTTTTCAGGCCAAAGGGGGTGGCGCTCGACAAGAAAAAAAGGGTGTTTATCAGCGACAGTTATATGGGGGTCATACAGGGATTCACTGACTTCGGTAAATTTCTGGGTGTAATCTGCGAGAAAAACAGGCTGAAACGGTTCAAGTCTCCCGTGGGCATAGTCGTTGACAAAAACAACAGGCTGCTGGTCGTCGAGATGCAGAGCAATATTATTACGGTACTTAAGATACTTGAGTAAAAATAGCATTTGGAATTAATAGGACCGATAAGACTTATATGACATATAAAAAATCAATATGCGCATTTATTGCCATCATAGTCCTTGCTATGACCTCTTCCGCCTTCGCCCTTGAAATGTCTTCAAAAAGGGACTGTGTTGTCTGCCACATTATGTGGCTGGACGATTTCCGGACCGACCAGGAGACACTCGTGGAGTTCCAGCCCAGCAACGTGCTGATGAAAGATACACAGGGCGTTGTAAGCTCTGAAGAAATCTGCTACAGCTGCCACGACGGGTATGTCCTGGACTCACGCAATATTGTATGGACGTATAACAGGCACCCGGTGTTCGTAAAGCCCTCCGATAAAGTTACCGTCCCTATCGAGCTTCCGCTCAGTGTAAAGGGAGAGGTTTATTGCGGGACATGCCACTCCGCGCACGGCAAAGGGGCGGCCCCGCACGGAGATCCTACAGGACGGACGGCCCTGTACCGGGAAGTCAATATTGATTCAAGCCTGTGTGAACGCTGCCACAGGAATGAGGCAGCGTATCAATACTCCAACGGTCATCCGCTGCATACCGGAAAGATCGACCTGCCGGCCAGGCTGTTTGAGCTGGGCGGAGAAGCAGCAGAGCGGAAAGATACCGTCATCTGCCAGTCCTGCCATAAAGTGCATGGAGCAAAGGGGGAAAAGATCCTTATAATAGGCAACAAAAACTCCGAGTTATGCACCACATGTCATGAGAATCAAAAATCCCTCGTTGATACAAAACATGACCTGCGTGTCACCCTCCCTGACGAAAAAAATATAAAAGAACAGAACCCCTCCGAGTCGGGGCCCTGCAGCGCCTGCCATACTCCGCATAATGCAGCAGGAAAGAGGCTCTGGGCGAGACCACTCACCGAAGGGAACCCCGCAGCGCAGATGTGTCTTACGTGCCACGGGGAAGACACCGGTTACAAGACAAAACGTATCGGGGAATTTTCTCACCCGATCAATATGAAGCCTTTGCCCGACGCTGAACTTTCAGAAGATCTTCCCCTGTTTTCAGAAGACGGCACAAAGAATGCCGAGGGAATGGTCCAGTGCTTCACCTGCCACAATATTCACAGGTGGGACCCCGGCGCACTGAACAACAAGGGAGGTAAAGATGTTGAGGGGGATTCTTCAAACAGTTTTCTCAGGGTGTCAAATGACTCCTCCATTTTGTGCATAAACTGCCATACAGATAAAAAACAGGTGGCCCTGTCCGACCATAACCTTGCGGTCACCGCTGCGGATGAAAAAAACGTGCAGGGTTTCACGCCCCTTGTTTCAGGTCCGTGCGGCACATGCCACATACCGCATAATGCCGTATCGAGACTGCTCTGGGCAAAAAATATCTCCGGGAAAGATGATTTTGTAACTCAATTATGCACAACCTGCCATAACAGTGAAGGCGCTGCAAAGGCCAAATTGACGGGAGAGAATTCTCACCCGGTAAACATGCCGCTGAATAATTTCAGCGTCTTCAGGGTCTATGAAATCAACACTGCCCTGCCCTTATATGATGAAAAAGGCAGGCGGGTGTCCAACGGTAAAGTTGTGTGCATGACATGCCATGAACCTCACACATGGGACCCGGACAGTCCTGTTGTAAATTATACGTTCAAAAATATCGATGGAGATGCAAGAAACAGCTTTCTGAGAAAATCCGCAGCGCCGTCATCCGGACTCTGTGCAGTGTGCCATAAAGACAAGGCCTTTGTGGACGGAACGGACCACGACCTGAATGTCACCGCTCCCGACGCAAAGAACCTGGCAGGGCAGACCGCCAAGGAATCCGGCCCATGCGGCGCATGCCACATGATGCATAACAGCCCTAATAAAATGAGGCTCTGGGCCCGTGACTATGGAAAGACCCGCTTTGATGAAGACATAATAGACGCCCTTTGCAACGGCTGCCATTCCAGAAACGGAATTGCCAAAGAAAAAATCCCGCTTATTGCAACGCACCCGGAGGACAAATTAATAAACAATATCCTGCGGAGCGACCCCGATGCAATCGACTATTCACCCATCTTCGACAAGAAGACAGGGGAAGAAGTACATGTGGGAAACATCTCCTGTCCATCCTGCCA
>JAJRVB010000211.1 GCA_024277515.1 Nitrospirota bacterium
CAGCATCCTGAAAAAGTGGGGGGTAACAGAACAGTCATAATGGAAAAATCAAAGATGTCGGAATGGGAACTCCATGGCAGCATCGGGGTGCTCACATTAAGCAATCCGCCCCAGAATTATCTGAATGAACCTGAATTTGTCGATCTGTCCGATCTTAAGCGATGGACGGACAATGATGATGTGAGGGGAATCATCATCCGGGGAGCGGGCAGGCATTTTTGCGCGGGATTTAACAGGGAGGAGATATTTAAAATAACGGACAAATCATATCTCCATGACAAGCTCAGAAAAAGCGAGAAAATACTCTACTATCTTGAAGACATCCCTATCCCGGTTGTGGGCGCAATTACAGGTGTCTGCTTCGGCGCGGGACTCGAACTCGTCCTCTCGTGTGACATCAGGGTCTGCAGCAACAAGTCCCTGCTCTCCTTTCCGGAGACGGAGTTCGGGATCATCCCCGGTTTCAACGGCACCATACGGCTCCCCAAGCGTATGGGGATACAGTATCCCATGGAAATGATCCTGACGGCCAGGACAATCCATGCGGATGAGGCCCTTTCCGTCGGTCTTGTGGATTATCTGGCGCCGGCAAAAGAGGTGTTTGATTATTCCATGAATCTTCTTGAAAAATATACGTCCGGCACACCCGTGCAGGTACTTCACGCTGCCATGAAGGCGGTCAATAATGCCAGGAAACTGCCGAAGGATGCCGCCTCGGGAGAGGAGACAAATCTGGTCGCCGGACTCGTAATGGAACAGCTGAGGACAAAAGCAAATGAAGTCTCGACGAGAGACAATGATTAACTCTAAACAGGTCCGGGTAGTATGATGCACGATATACGTGAAAACATGACGCAAAACCGGAGCATGCCGGTCCATAATCCGTTCTATAAAAATGTCCCTGTTTCTTTCCGGGCAAACATTATAAAAGCCGAATGCATAGCGGCGCGGCCCGACGCTGTCGAACGTATCGTGCCTGCCCCTCTCATCTATCGGGACACGAAAATATTCATTGTCTTTCTCGATGTGACCGAATTGAAAGAAGGGTTTTCAGAAGACGATGCGGTCTGGAATGAAATAGCCGTGCAGATACCTGTGTTCCACAATGATGAGCCGGGACTGTATGTGTGTGAAAATTACTGCAGCGACATCCGCAGCATCCTCTCGGGCAGGGAAACATACGGTTACCCGAAGGTGCCGTGCCGGATAGATGTTGAGAGGTCCGGGCATGAGGTAACGGCAAAACTCCTGAAGTATGGAAGCGTAAGTGAAATACTGCACTTCACCAGTGCGGTTATGGGAGAGCCCCCTTCCCTTTCGGGCCCGCCTCCGGGAGGACCCGTAAAGGGCATGCCGAAGATCATACTTTTTAAATTCATCCCTTCTCCGGCCGGGAACAGACCGGACGTTCAGCAGCTTGTGGCGATGAAATATAATAAACCGGTAATTCACAGCATACGGCCGGGCAGGGGAAATGTGGAAATAATGCAGGGGGCCCCGGATTATCTGAAAGAGGCCGGCATAAAAGAGACAGCAGGGGTTACCTGTCTGGATATGGAAACAAATGTCATCGGAGGAGAGGTAATACATAATTACAACGCATAAATAAACTATTTCAAGGAGGTGTTTGTATGGCGGAAATCACACAGGAAATGAGAGATGAGGTAAAGGAGACAGCGTACAATTTCTTTGCTGAAGAGTGTGAAGTTGAGAGAGATTCATTAAATGACGACACAAATGTGATCGAAGACATTGAAGGGGACTCCCTGATGGTCCTTGAGCTCATTGAGACATTCAAAAAGAAGTACAACCTGAATATCGACTTAAAGGCGATCGGACAGTACATGATCAAGCATCAGGCTGATACGATCGGAAAAATGATAGCACTCATACTCCTGATTATAGAACACGAAGACAAGGTAGCTGACCTCGACTGAACAGCATATCAGGTCCAGCGCTGCGGAGGTCAATATTGTCCAGGGTCATCGGCTGCGGGATTGACGTTGAGGAATTATCAAGATTCGACAGGCACACAGGAGGTAATGATGACGCCCTGCTGTCCGATATCTGTACTGAACGTGAAATCAGCAATATATGCGGCGATGAAAGGGTATGCGCTGCCCTGCGCTTCTCCTGCAAAGAGGCATTTTTCAAGGCGCTGGGCAGGAGCTGGACAAACAGCAGCATCGGATGGAAAGAGATAGAGCTTTTGTTCATCGGGCCTGGCCTTGAAAACTTCAGGGTAGAGGTCCATGGCTATGCAGGAGAACTGCTCTCGGAAAAAAATGCCCGTATCGGAGAAACGTCTTTTGATTTTAATGATGAAGTCGTCATATTTACCGTTATCCTGTTGCAGGACCGGGAATGATCTATTTTTAAACGGATTATTTATTTACAATGACCAATAAAAAAACAGGTTTTCTGTTCCCGGCCTTTGCGATGAAATTCACCGGCTCTCATCCCGAATACAGGGAAGAAGCAGACCGTCTTATTGCCCTGGCCTCAAAACATGTGCCCATTGATCAGGAACGC
>JAJRVB010000212.1 GCA_024277515.1 Nitrospirota bacterium
CGCATGGAGCATCTCCTTTAATATCTCGTACAATCTTACATTTGCATGCTCTCTGTCTTCCAGAAAAAGATGCAGGACGTCCCCCTTGATTTCCGCTTTTTTTACCATGGCACGGATATTGACGCTCTTTTTGTCCCTGGAGACCTGCCATTCAGGACGCTTCATGAATGAATGTATGTGGTTTCCCGCTGTTTTGTCAATAATGACTTCGTACGCGTAGCCTGAAATACAGTCATTCAGAGACCTCTCATTAGGAAGGATGGCATCTGCATGGTGTACTCCGAGACCTTCCGGGAGTACGGCGTTTAACTTCATTATAAAGTCCGATGCATTCATATAGGTCGACAATTCAATGTCAAAGTACTCATGCAGGCCCTCTATCCCGGCTGCAAGGGCAGGCCCGAAAGAGACCTTCGGATGGGGATGAAATCCGGCAGAGTATGAAACAGGGATAGCGGCCCTTCTCATTGCCCTGAATAAAGATATCATCAGTTCCTTGTGCGAAAGGTATTTCAACATGCCGGTTTTTGAAAACAATACCCTTAATCTGACAGGGGAATGTTTTGTGACGTCCCGGCGTCCATACGTGCCGGTTCCGGTGGAGTCAGCCCCGGCTGCGGGCAATTCAGCCCCGGCATCATTGGTTCTCTCCTTACACTCAAGACCGCACCCGTAACAATGCTCCCGGCAGTCGATGGTTATGTCACCCTGCATTGCCTTCTGATATTCAGCCTGCAGGAATTTCTTTGTTATTCCGTTATCTATAAAGTCCCACGGCAGTTCTTCTTCAGGATCAGACGACCGGGACGCATATGCGTAAAGATCAATACCGGTCTTTTCAGCGGCACTCTCCCACTTTTTAAAATCAAAATGTTCCGTCCACCCGTCAAAACGGCAGCCGAGTTTCCATGCGTTCTCAAGCAGACGGGCGCTGTCAGTGCCCCCGCGCGCAAAAACAGCCTCAAGGAGACTGTTTTCAACATGCTGCCCTTTATAATTAATCCGCCTCTTTCTGAAGGCCCTCCTGATATAGTCCTGTTTTTTCCGCAGGTCGGCATAGGCAGCCTGACCTGCCCACTGAAAAGGGGTGTGGGCCTTCGGGATAAAGACAGAAATGCCCACATTGATATTTACACGCCTGCCTGTTATCTGCCTCCCTTTATTCAGCGCCCGCACAGCCATGTTTATCAGGCCGTCGATGTCCTCCATCGTCTCTGTGGGCAGTCCGATCATGAAATAGAGTTTGATGGTATTCCATCCTTCGCTAAAGAGCTTTGTTAATGTTTCATCATACTCTTCATCCGTAAAGTCCTTGTTGATTACATCACGGAGTCTTTTTGTGCCGGCCTCAGGGGCGATCGTAAATCCGGTCTTTCTCACACTTTTTATCTCTTTGAGGACCTCGCTGTTTATTGCGCCTACCCTGAGAGAAGGGAGCGAGACCGAGGTGTGCGAACCCGCGCACATCATGTTAAAGCTCCTGATCAACTGCAGCAGGCCGCTGTAATCTCCGGTACTCAGAGAAGTAAAAGATGTCTCATCATAGCCGGTATTTGCAAGAGACCTTTGCGCCAGGGCAAGGACGTTCGCTGGCGACCTTTCCCTCAGGGGCCTGTAAATCATCCCTGCCTGACAGAAGCGGCACCCCTTTATGCACCCCCGGGATATCTCAATCGCCACCCGGTCATGCACAATCGAAGCAAATGGCAGTATCGGCGCATCAGGAAATACTGCTTTATCCAGGTCTAAAACAATTCTCCTTTTAATCTTTTGTTTTGTAATATCGTGAACTGAGGGGACATATATTCCTTCCAGTGCAGAGAGGGCCTTTAACAGGTCGTTTTTACTCCCGACTTCCGACTTCCGACTTCTGACTTCATAAAAGAGATCAATAATCTCTTTTATGACTTCCTCACCGTCGCCTGTTACAAAAGCATCAATAAAAGGGGCAAGGGGCAGGGGATTGACCGTACACGGGCCCCCTGCGATGATCAGGGGGAAATTATCCGCCCTGTCCTCTGATCTGAGAGGTATCCGGCCCAGATCAAGCATGTTAAGCACATTTGTATAGGAGAGTTCATACTGGAGCGTAAAACCGATTATATCGAATTCTCCAAGCTCCCTCCGGTTTTCAATGGAGGTTACCCGGAGATTGTTCGCCCTGAGGTAGGACTCAAGATCAATCCAGGGGGAAAAAACCCTTTCTGCAGAGGCATTGGGGATGCGGTTTATTATCTCATACAGGATCTTCAGCCCTATGTGAGACATCCCGATCTCATAGGTATCGGGAAAGCAAAGGGCAACTTTCAGATCAGCTTCCTTGCGGATAATGTTTAATTCATTTCCGATATACCTGCTTGGCTTCCTGAACTGCGCGTAATTCATAGGCAATGTTCATTATCCCACAGGGAATTATTGAAAAGCAATTTAAGAGGGAAATTCCGCCATTTGTCCGTATTTTATTGAGGATCATTTCTTCCTGCCCTGCGCTCTCTTTTTTTTAGGCATAAATTTCAGACAGGGCGCGCCGGAAGAATTATAGACAAGGACGGAAGGCATCTGTTTTGATTTAAACTTCATGGCGCTGCATCCACGGGGAAACTTTTTATCCCATGTGATGTAATAGTGAATACAGTTGTTGCAGTTGATCCTCTTTTTTTTCATCTCAAACTGAATTATTCGGGTTAATTTCTTTCTGACTGGAGGATGCAGCAGGCGCTAATCCTGCATCCCGTGGGCCAGTGTAAAGACATGGACATCCCCTGCCCCGGCCCTCTTCAGCACTCCGGCACACTCTCGAACTGTTGCCCCGGTTGTAGACACGTCATCAACAAGGAGCAGCCGCTTCCCCTGAATCTTTTCTTTTTTACGTATCCCGAATGCATTTTTCATGTTCTTCCGCCGTTCCACTGAACTTAATCCCACCTGCGGTTTTGTGTCCCTGATCTTAATGAGGCAATCCGGAACAAATGCTGTCTCTGTACCCTTTGCCAGATATTTAGCAATCAGCGCTGACTGATTAAACTCCCTCTGCCTGAGACGTCTTATATGAAGGGGCACCGGCAGCACAGCGTCGACCTGAGGCAAGCCGTCCGCCCTGATTATTTCAGCCAGAGGCACAGCAAGTCTTTTAATATTATGATATTTCAGCAGGTTGATCGCCTTTCTCAATGCTCCGCTGTAAAGCCCGAAACTGCGGGCGGATGCAAAGAGTGGTTCATCCTGAAGACAGCCAAAGCATATTGAAGCGGCATCAGACGTGAAAGGTCTGCCGCACCTTCGGCAGGCAGGACCTTCATAAGGCACGATCGTCGTCCAGCAGCTCTCACATAGAGGCGCGGTTTTATGGACGGATACAGGATTGCTGCATAGGGGACAGGATTCGGGGAACAGGATATTCAATAATGTATTAAACATAATGATCAGTAAAAAGTAGACAGGAAACAGTAGACAGTAGACAGGTGAAAAACAAATCTCTACTGACCCCTGTCAACTGTCTACTGACTACTGTTTTTTATAATCAGGCTTTCCCCGGTCATTTCCCGGGGCCTTTCGAGTCCCATCAGATCAAGCACGGTCGGCGCCACGTCAGCCAGTATCCCACTGTCCCGAAGTACAGGACCTTTTCCCAGCAGAATAAACGGGACCGGATTTGTCGTATGCGCTGTAAACGGACCGTCAGCATCCATCATCTTTTCACAATTGCCGTGATCAGCCGTTATCATGACCGTGCCGCCGAGAGACTGCGCCTTTGTTACAATTGATTCAAGGCATTTATCTATGGTCTCGCAGGCCCTGACCGCTGCCTCCATCACCCCGGTGTGGCCTACCATGTCAGGGTTGGCAAAGTTTACGAGAATAAAACCATACCGGTCCTGGTCCAGCCGTTTCAACACTTCATCTCTGACTTCAAAGGCACTCATCTCAGGCTTCAGGTCATATGTCGCGACGTCCCTGGGTGACGGGACAAGGCACCTCTCCTCCCCATCAAACGGGGCTTCTTCCCCGCCGTTAAAAAAATATGTGACATGGGCATACTTTTCTGTTTCAGCAATTCTCAGCTGTTTCATCTTTTCTCTGCTCAATACTTCACCCAGGATGTTCGTTAATTTATCCGGAGGGAATGCAGCAGGAAAACTAAAGTCCTCCTCATACATTGTCATGGTTACCAATGATCCCAGGGCAGGGACCCGCTCCCTTGAAAACCCTTCAAAACTCTCTTTACCGAGGGCCGCTGTAATCTCCCTTGCCCTGTCGGCCCTGAAGTTGAAAAACACAACCGAATCATTGTCGTTGATCAGACCAACCGGCCCGTTATTATCACAGACCAGGGAGGGCACGATAAACTCATCGGTCTTATCAGCTGCATAACTTTGCTCAACAGCATCAACGGCTGACTGAACATTCCTCCCTTCGCCGGCCACCAGCGCCCTGTACGCCCGTTCCACCCGATCCCAGCGCTTGTCCCTGTCCATGGCCCAGAACCGTCCGGTAACAGACGCTATCTTCACAGACGGTTTATCACTGATAAATGTTTCAAGGTCTTTAATGAAGTTAATGCCCGATGTCGGCGAGGTGTCCCTGCCATCCATAAATGCGTGCACAAAGACATTTTTCACGCCCCGTTTCAGTGCCATCTCAATGAGCGCGTAAAGGTGATTGATATGACTATGGACCCCGGCGTCCGAAAGCAGACCGAGAAAGTGTACGGAAGCGTTCTGCTTAACCGCAGAGTCCATACCCCCGGCAAGAGGTCTGTTCTCCATGAAACTGCCGTCCCGGACGGCCTTATTTATCCTTGTATAATCCTGATAAACTATCCGGCCGGCGCCAAGATTTAAATGTCCCACTTCAGAATTCCCCATTGTGCCATCGGGTAATCCCACCGCCTCACCCGCGCACTCAAGTGCGGTATGTGGATATTCAGAAAGCATACTCCGGTAAAACGGGATATCAGCCCCGGCCTGGGCATCGGCCTCGGGATTTTGAGCAATTCCCCATCCATCCAGGATTATTAAAATCAGAGGTTTCACAAGTTTCCGCTTTCTTACTTAATCAGCATTTCAAGCAGTGCCTTCTGCGTATGCAGACGGTTCTCTGCCTGGTCAATTACAACGCTCTGTGGAGAATCAATGACCTCATCAGTTATCTCTTCCCCCCTGTGTGCAGGGAGACAGTGCATGACTATGGCATCGGGTCTGGCCAGAGAGAGCAGCTTCTGATTTATCTGGTACTTTGCAAATATTTTTTTTCTTCTCTCTACCTCCCGTTCCTGCCCCATACTTATCCATGTGTCGGTGTACAGCACATCCGCATCCCGGACAGCCTCCTCAGGCTCTGAAACAATCCTGACCCTGCCGCCCCCGGAGAGGACCCTCTCCATAATTTTTCTGTCAGGATCATACCCGCGGGGACAGGCGATCACCAGGTCGAGTCCGGTCAATAGCGCCGCTTCAATCAGGGAATTGGCCACATTGTTCCCGTCGCCTATATAAGCCAGGCGGACGTCTTTGAGCTGCCCCTTTTTTTCCATGATCGTCATGGCATCCGCAAGGGCCTGACAGGGATGATGCAGGTCGGTAAGCCCGTTTATTACCGGTATCCCGGCATTTTCAGCAAGCTTTTCGATGGTGCTGTGCGCATACGTCCTGATAACAATGCCATGCAGGTACCGCGCGAGCACCCTCGCAGTATCTTCGACAGTTTCCCCTCTGCCGAGCTGCATATCCTTCGTGTTTATATATATGGCCTGCGCACCCAGCTGATAAATGCCGGTCTGAAAAGATATGCGTGTTCTCGTGGATGTTTTATCAAACAGCAGCCCGATGCTTTTTCCTATAAGAGGGCAGGAAGCGCTCTCCTTTCCTGATTTTAATTCAGAGGCCCTCTGAAGCAGGGTGTGCATCTCTTCTGAAGAGAAATCCAGCAGCGTAAGAAAATCTTTATTCATCATCTCTCCTCGCTCATATAATATTATTGAGACTGCCGGTCAAAGATGTCCTCCAGGACATCAATAAGGTGGTCGATTTCTTTCTCAACTACAATAAGCGGAGGTGTAAACCGGAGAACGTTTCCGCTTATACAGTTGATGAGGATACCCCGCTTGGCACATGCCTCAACAATGGGGCCCCCGTCCCTGGCCAGTTCCAGACCGATCATAAGCCCTGATCCCCGGACCTCAATAATTATCGCAGGGAAATCTTTTCTGAGCTTTTCGAGTTTATCAATAAAATACCTGCCCTCGCGCCGGCAGCCGTCAAGCAGAAACCCGTCCTCAAGCAGCATCTCGATAGTAGCGACTGCTGCCGCGCATGCAAGGGGATTTCCCCCGAATGTTGAACCATGGCTGCCATGCTTAAATGAGGCGGCTACCGAATCTTTTGCAAGGATGGCCCCTATGGCGGTCCCGCCTCCAAGGCCCTTTGCAACTGTCATTATATCAGGTTTTATATCGAAATGCTCATACGCAAACAGTCTTCCGGTCCTCCCCATACCGGTCTGGATTTCATCAAGTATAAGCAGTATTTTATGTTCATCGCATATCTCACGGACCTGTCGGAAGTAGTCATCGGAAGGCATCCGTATGCCGCCTTCTCCCTGAATCGGTTCGAGCAGCACGGCACATGTTTTTTTTGTGACCGCATCTCGGAGCGCTCCGATGTCATTGAAAGGCACATGCCTGAAACCAGGGAGCAGGGGTTCAAATCCGGCCTGCAGCTTTTCCTGTCCGGTTGCGCTTAATGCCGCCATGGTCCTGCCATGGAAAGATCCGCGCGCAGTGATGATCTCGTATCTGTCATCAGGAAAATGGTCACGAGAATACTTCCTTGCCAGCTTGATCGCGCCCTCAACCGCTTCTGCGCCTGAATTGCAGAAAAACGCCTTGTCAGCAAAAGAGTGCTCTACCAGGAGCCTCGCAAGATTGATCTGCTGCTCAATGTGAAACAGATTTGAAACATGCAGCAGTCTCTGGGCCTGTTTCTGCAAGGCAATCACTACCCTGGGATGACAGTGTCCAAGGCAGTTGACAGCGATCCCGCCTATAAAATCGAGATATTCCTTACCGTCGGAACTCCATACCTTCATCCCCCGTCCCTTCCTCAGGACAATGGGGACACGGTTATACGTGTTCATTAAGTATTTTTTCGATTCATCAATAAGTTTCTTGTCCATAGATTAAGAATATAACATAAACAGTTGAGGTTACAAAAGAGAATAGTTTAAATGCCGAATGTCAAAGCTCAAATGACAAAAGAATGCCAAAATCCTGATTTCAAAACAGCACATGCTCGCAGATTAAATATTAATAAAGAACCGTCTCTTGTCATATTTGTTTTTATATCCGGATTTTGACATTTGAGATTATTTTTTCGCTATAATTAAGTGCCGGTGCATTGTCCCGGGTTAAAGAATTGCAGGTAAGAGGCCGTTATATTTACTAATAATCGATTGAAAACCAGAAATCATCAAGGAGACCATCACATGAGTATTGCATATTCAGTAAGTCCGGATGGAGAAAAGTTCCCGATACCCTCAAAAGAAGACCACAAGAAAGAATTTTCACGCCTGAAAAGAGAGATCACAAGACAGAAGAAACTGAACCGTGAGATAGTTGTTGTAATGGGAGTCGGATTTGTTGGCGCTGCCATGGCAGCGGTAGTCGCGGATGCAGCAGACAAAAAGGGCAATCCGACCAAGTTTGTAATAGGTATGCAGAGGCCGAGTCCGCGAAGCTTCTGGAAAATACCGATACTCAACCGGGGCATATCTCCGGTGATATCCGAGGACAAAGAGCTTGCGCCCATGATAGCAAGATGTGTCCTGGAGAAGAAAAATCTCACGGCAACGTATATATATGATGTATTGTCTCTTGCGGATGCGGTGGTAGTGGACATACAGTGTGACTATCAGAAAGACGCCCTCGGCAATGTGCGTGAAGGCCGTGCCGAGATGACCCCTCTGGAGGAGTCGCTGGCCATTATGGCGGAACACATTTCTCCGGATGCCC
>JAJRVB010000213.1 GCA_024277515.1 Nitrospirota bacterium
GGTATCATACGGATAATTTTGTGTGAACTTCTCGGCATACCGCTCGAGAATCTCTTCAGGATAGAGCAGGATTTTGCCGCGCTGAATGTGATAGATATCTGGGACTACCCGGTTGTTCGTTTAATAAATGGAAGGATAGCATGAAATTCAGCAGGCAGCAGGCGATGTGAATGGTTTTGATCCTGCCTACTGTCCACTGACTACTGTCTACTGACTTCTGTATACTGATTACTGATTTATGGCTAAAGCAATAATGATACAGGGAACAGGCTCCGGCGCGGGCAAGAGTGTTATCGTTGCCGGTCTGTGCCGGATATTCAGGGACATGGGTATCAGGGTTGCGCCCTTCAAGGCGCAGAATATGGCGCTCAATTCATTTATCACAAAGGAAGGCGGAGAGATCGGACGCGCACAGGCATTTCAGGCTGAAGCCGCAGGCATGGATCCGTGCAATGACATAAATCCGGTACTGCTCAAGGCAACAGGAGAAGCCGGATGCCAGGTGATTCTTGACGGCACAGTCTATGCAAACATGAAGGCTGATGAGTATTATGCCATTAAAGAAAAGACATGGGAGGTTGTCACATCGGCGTATGACAGGCTTTCAGAAAAATATGACCTGATAATTATTGAAGGCGCGGGCAGTCCGGCAGAGATCAACCTGCGCGAAGAAGAGATCGTAAACATGAGCGTTGCCCGTTACGCGGATGCCCCGGTGCTGCTGGTCGGGGACATAGACAAGGGGGGCGTCTTTGCCTCTCTGTACGGGACTGTTGAATTATTGAAAGACACCCCTCCCTTCCCAAGGGGGAACACAGAGGGGTTGGCTGATGCCGATTATATAAAGGCGTTCATTATCAACAAATTCAGGGGTGACATCAATATCCTCCGTCCCGGGCTCAGGATGATTGAGGAGAAAACAGACAGGCCCGTGATCGGCGTAATTAATTACCTGGGTGACCTCGGGCTGCATGAGGAAGATGCCATCCCCTTTGAAAGGCTGATCCCGCGGCATAAAACAGGTTATCACAGGCGCCTCAAAATTGTAGTGCTGGGATTGCGGTATATTTCCAATTTTACCGACTTTGATCCATTCATGTATGAGCAGGACGTTGAGCTGAGGTACTCTCTGGATGAAACGGACATAAAGAGCGCTGACCTTATTATTATCCCAGGATCAAAAAACACGGTGCAGGACCTGCTCTATCTGAGGGAAAACGGGATAGAGGATGTTGTGAGAGCTGTTGTTGCAGGAGGCGCTTCACTGGCCGGGATATGCGGCGGTTATCAGATGCTCGGCAAGACGATTTTTGATCCCCATTGCGTTGAAAGCCCTGTGAAAGAAGTTGACGGCATGGGCCTGCTTGATACATTAACGACACTTGATAAGTCAAAGACGACCTGCCAGGTCTCTGCTGACCTGATAGATACGCAATGGTTTGATGCGATTCAGTCTGCCCCTGGCTGTAAATGGAACCATCTCAGCGGCTATGAAATACATATGGGAAAGACGGCAGGCGATGTAGGGCTTTTTAAAATAATCAGACATCATACAACAGAACACAGAGTACAGAGCACAGATAACAGACAACAGACAAAACGCGGCAGGGAGGTCCTGGACGGTTCTGTAAAGGGGAATGTATGGGGCACATACATTCATGGTATATTTGATAATGACGGACTGAGGACAAATCTGCTGAACTCGTTAAGGAAGAAAAAGGGCCTGCCCGAAAGAGAGACTGTGGACTATCAGTCTCTGAGGGAAGAAGCTATAAATAAATGGGCCGGCGCTTTGGGCAGGAGTGTGGACATATGTTTTATACTCCGTCAGGTCGGTATGGAGTTCTGCATGAAAAAAACAGCTGAGGACATCTTATGACAGAGACCGTTGCACTTGCGCTCGCTTACCTGCTGGATCTGATCATCGGGGACCCCCGATGGCTGCCTCATCCGGTGCGCTGGACCGGACGCGCCGTAGAGAAGATCGAAAATGCCATGAGGAGATCATTCAGCTGTTTTAAGCCGGGCAGGGAGGCGGGAAAGGGAGAGGACGCTGAAGAGGAGATGCATCGGGAAAAATACCGGATTAATATAACCGATATGGTCCCCTCTTTTCTGCGGAGGGGGAAGAAACTTTCTGTTGCAGTACAGGAGAAAATTGCGGGCGTTCTCCTTGTTGCATCTATTTCTGTTGTCACGTACGTTTCCTTTTATATCCTGACCAATGTCTTGCTCACTATGGACGTTGCACCTGCAGCTGATTATGCTGCCTTTGCCCTTTACGTGTATCTGGTCTCAACGACCCTTGCAACCAGCGGACTCCTCCGGTCAGCCACCCTGGTAATTCGTGAATTAAACAAGGGTGATGTGGAAAGTTCCAGGGATAAACTCTCCAGGATTGTTGGCAGGGATACAGATTCACTTAAAGAGACAGGGGTGCTGAAGGCAACGATTGAAAGCCTCTCCGAGAACGCGTCAGACGGCATTATTGCGCCGCTCTTTTATTTTGTCATAGGGGGACTGCCTCTTGCCATGACATACAAGGCGATAAACACCATGGATTCAATGATCGGCTATAAAAATAAAAAGTACAGAAATTTCGGCTGGGCCGCGGCACGTCTTGATGATGTGGTCAACTATATTCCGGCGAGGATAACCGGGCTTTTGATAGTCGCAGTACTATATTTAATAAACTCAGTCCGGTACATTGTCAGTGCGGGATCGGACCGTCTTAACAAGATGCGCGGCAGGGCAGGCAGGTATTTACTCAAAATAGTGAACCTGATTGCAAAGCGGATGGAAAAGCCCGACTTTGACCGCGCCCGCAATGCAATGAAAATTATGATAAGGGACGGAAAGAAGCATTCAAGCCCGAACAGCGGCGTGCCTGAGGCAGCAATGGCCGGGGCATTGGGAATAAGGCTTGGAGGGCCGTCAAATTACGGGGGAGTTAAAGTAAAGAAACCCTATATAGGTGATGCCGTCAATATGAAAAAAGTGAAAAACGGGATTGCTGATCTCTATATGAAAGCAGCGCTGTCAGCCATAGCCATAATAAGGCTGATATCTTTTCTCGGGTTTATTATGGCGCTTGTAATTGTGTAACCCGGAATTACTTACTTACGCAACACCTGGTAACCATTCAGTTCCGGGTAAAAACGGCAGGGCAATGCAAGATCAAATATTAAACATAAAAGATCAAAATTATGGAAGTTCTTATAATATAAAAACATTTTCCTTAACTTTGATCTTTGGTTTTTGATTTTTACATTTTTATATCCAGAAGATACCCGTAACTGAATAGTTACAACACCTGCATTTTTTGTGTAAAAGGAAATTGTTATGGAGATTACCGGACTGACAGGGCAAAAGCGGTATGACAGGATAAGTCATTATCTCCCTGATTCAGAGCATGGGGGGAATGTATACAGGATTTCCGAAGAAACAGGAATCCCGGTGGGGAAGCTTCTGGACTTCAGCGCTTCAATCAATCCCCTGGGGATCTCCGGCCGGGTAAAAGAAGTAATTAATGGTGAACTGGATAATCTGGTGAACTATCCGGACCCTGATACAAAGGCGCTGAAACATAAGATTGCTCAATATCATGGTATTGACGCTGAGTCGGTCATCTGCGGTAACGGCAGCACAGAGCTTATATATCTTCTCCCGCGCGTACTCAGGCCGAAGAAGGTACTGGTCACTGCCCCGACATTTTCGGAATATGAGAGGGCATGTGGATTGAGTCAAGAGTCAAGAGTTATGAGTTATGAGTCAGGAAAAGACAAAAAGTTCAGAATAAACGCGGATGACTTCATATCAGTGATGCAAGGGCGTCGAAACTCGGAACTCAAAACTCCCTACTCATCACTCAAATCTGACATGGCATTTTTGTGCAATCCCAATAATCCAACAGGGGGTCTTTTGAGCAGGGAAGATGTGCTGCGAATTGCAGACGCTGCCCGTGATGCAGGGTGCGTGCTTGTTGTTGATGAGGCATTCATTGATTTCTGCCCTGACCATTCAGTGATAAAAGATGTTCAGGACAATCCCTTTTTGATAGTTTTGAGGTCAATGACAAAATTCTTCGCGCTTACCGGACTGAGAATAGGATACGGCGTTTTTCACAAGGATATTATCGGAAAAATAAAACGCCTTAAAGAGCCCTGGTCGGTCAATAACCTGGCCCAGCGGGCAGCGGTTACAGCGCTTGAAGACAGGGCTTATATCAATGAGACTTTTAGAATTATGAAAAAAGAAAAAGAGTATATGGAGAAAAACTTTCAGGCAATCGGGATGGAATATTTCCCCTCTGCTGCGAACTTTTATCTGCTCAGACTGGAAAGCGCAGGGAAGGTCATAGTGGGACTGAAGAAAAAAGGAGTGCTGATAAGGGACTGCTCAAACTTTAAGGGACTCGACCATGCGTATGTAAGGGTAGCTGTCAAATCACATGATGACAACGTGGTGCTGCTTAATGAACTTCAACGCTTGCTCGCTGTAACATAGTTATAAATACAGAATGTGTAAATGAGGAACTCGTGGAAATTATTTTAATAGTAGGGCATGGGAGTCCTGACAGTAAGGATCAAAATGTTGCATTCGTGGCAGAGAGCATACACCGGATGATTCATGGTGAGTGTACATCTGAATGTGTACGTGCCGCATATCTTCAGTTTGAAGGACCGGGACTGATGGATGCCATAAAGACCTGCATAGCGGATGGCGCGGACAGGATAATTGTCCATCCCTATTTTCTGGGCAGCGGGGTCCATGTCACAAGAAACATTCCCGGGATCATAAAGGAAGCCGCAGGACTCTATCCCCATGTGGAGTTTATCTGCACCCGGCACCTTGGCGCGCATCACAAGCTTGCCGAAGTAGCGCTTGAGCGTATTAACGAGGCGGCAGACTTAGAAAAAGGACCATAAAACAGGACGGATCATGGCAGTATGAGTCCCATCATTGATGGGGCGGAACGGGAGGTTCCTGAAATCTTCCGAAACTTCATTGAACAGGAGGTGAAACATTGAAGAAGGCAAAAAAGGCTGAGAAGAAATCGTCCCTGAAAAGTGCGATCTCCTATCACATGAAATGTGCGAAGACAGCCAATGGTCTGACACACTTCGTGATGTATGGTGATGTACCGAAAAAGAGGATGCCTCTTTAATCAATGAAGTATCGGGTCAGGCAGCCCTGGCATTTTCCTGTGCTGCCTGACCTCTCCAATAATTCTGTAATGAGCAGGTTCAAGTCAATATAAAAAGGAGAGAAAAGAAACATGGGTAAAAAAAGTAAATGCGGATGTTCATCCAGCGCTGCGGAAAGGGGTCTCGCCTTTTCCGATATCGATAAGAACTGGAAACTTGCCCTTGATCCGGACAATATTTTCTGGAGTGTCCTGCCAAGGAACAACGGGGATTTCATGTTTCCCCAGACACTGATAGACCTCTATAAAAAAGAGATGAAGCATCTCGATACTGAAATGCACAACTTCAGATTCAA